>JAGVPM010000019.1 GCA_020052235.1 Candidatus Goldiibacteriota bacterium | reverse complement strand
TATATAATTTCGAACCCCCTCCCCTACATCCCCTCCCACCAACCCTGGGGAGGGGAATGTGATTAGAGGCTGTGGACGGACGTTGTGACACAGTCTCCATGCCCGGGAGAGGGAGGATTCATTCTTTCCATTTTCGCTGGTCCATCCCCAGGTTCCGGCGGAATTGCCCAACTTTTCAGGGCCGCCCCGCTCATGACTACCGCCAAACCCAACACGCTGATTCCCAACCATTGTTTCGCGCCCATAATTTTAAACTCCTCCAGATTAATTTTTTTCAGATTGTGACGCACCGGCTTGTTCCAGCCAAGTGCCTTCGTTCCAACTGTCCTGCATCCAAGTGTTGTATGAATCCGTGCCGCCTCCTTCCCACAACGATTGCACATCGTCGCCGTAGGCTTGCAGTACTTGCTGATTGGTGATGCCCGGTTGAGCCATATAAACAGAAAACAACATCACCGCCGTTAACACCGCCGTACCCGCCCAAATCGAACGCCAGCCGAATTCAAACCGTCCGGGCGCCTTGCGCGCCACCTGATTTAAAACCCGCGACTGCAACGGCGGCGACACCACTCCGGTTAATGCGCCCGCCAAGGCTTGAAAAGACTTTTCAAACCGCTGCGCCTCCGCTTGGCACGAAACACACTGCGCCAAATGCAGGCTTAATTTTGCTTCTTCCCCGGGAGACAAACAACCGGCTGCACGATCCGCCAGACGTTTTAAAATCCGTTCATGCCCGCTCATACTCCACGCTCCTTTCCCGGCGTTGGTAAACTGCATGAAATTCTTCCAACCCGCGGCTCAGTCTGGATTTGACCGTCCCGAGCGGAACTCCCAACACTTGTGCAATTTCCGCCAAGCTCAATCCGCTTTCAAACCACAGCGCCAAAACCTCACGGTAACGGGATTGCAGCTCTTGTAACGCTTTCAACACCTGCTGTTTTTGCTCTTCGCGCAACAACTGATCTTCAGCTTCAGGTTTGACACTGCCTTCGGGAAGATCGTCGCCGGCCGGAAATTCCCTCTGTTTACGCATCCGTTCACGTCCTAAATTTATCGCCACGGCATACAACCAAGGTTGCAGGGGCCGGTTCGGATTGTATTGCCTGCGTTTTTCAAAAACCCGCACAAACACGTCTTGGGCAAAATCCTGCGCTTCGGGCGCCCGGCGGAATAACCGCCATCCTAAACGCACCATGGCGTCTTGGTACGTTTCCACGAGCCAGCGCAATGCTTCGAGATCGCCTTCAAACAAACGCCGTTCCATGATTTCATTGCGCGCCGCCATAATGCCCCTTCCTGTCTTCTATTACACTTGGCCGATCAAAAGGTTCCAAAAAAACAAGTTTGTTTACACGCAGAGACGCAAAATTTTGCGTCTCTGCCATTTATTTTTTAATTATTTAGGTGTGGGTATTTCGGAAGCCAGTTGGATACTCAATTGGCGCGGCGAGACATCCTTGACGTCGATGCCCGGAGGAACAATGACATCCCGTGAAGAAATTAAATAAAGATTGCGGCCGTTGCGCAGACCGGCCAGATCCAAAGAAACGATGATTTGCTGCTTGCTCAAATTCAGAATCCGTTCGCGCCGACCGGAGAGCGTTACTTCGGCGGCACTGACTTTAGGGTCCACCATGTGCGAGCCATAGGGAATGTTTTGAAACTGCAGGGGCACGGAAAGAATAATTTGCATGGACTGCTGCCCGGCGACATAGGTCCAAATAATCAACGCGGCCGCGAGGGAAACCAGCTTGTATTTCCAATCCGTGACTACGTATTCTTGAAGCCATTTGCCCAAGGTGCGGGTCCATTCCGGCATTTGGATCAACTCCTTTTTGGTCCGTACAAAGTCAACATTTCTTCCAAGGTCTGGCTGTCGATGGCGGGAGTCATTTTTCCCGCCACGGCCAGCGAAATGCTATGTTTCTCTTCAGACACCACCACAGCCACGGCGTCGGTTTCCTCGGTAATTCCGATCGCCGCCCGATGACGGGTTCCATAATGTTTGGAAACATTGGGATCCTGGGTGAGGGGAAGAATACAACCGGCTGCCGCTACCCGTCCTTCGCGTAAGATCACCGCCCCGTCATGCAGCGGGGTTTTGGTGACGAAAAGCGTCACCAAAAGTTCAGCGCTCATTTCCGCATCCAAAGGGGTGCCCGTATCAATGTAGGACTTTAAATTCACGTCCCGTTCCAAAATAATCAAAGCGCCGATTTTACGCCGCGCCAGCACCCTGCAGGCTTCGGTGATCTCTTTATAGAGCCGCGCCTCTTCTTTGAAAAAACCCATCAACATGCGCCGGCGCCCCAATTGGACCAAAATACGCCTTAATTCCGGCTGAAAAATAATGGTAAAGGCTACCAACCAAACGGCCCACAAACTCGTGATCAGCCAGGTCACCGTATTTAATTGAAACTGGATGCCGATAAACACAAAAACCAACAACACCAAAAAACCCTTAAGCATTTGCATGGCGCGCGTGTCCCGGATCATCAGCAGCATGCGGTATACAATAAAAGTCACCAACACGATGTCCACTGCGTCCTGCCAGCGAAACCCTACAATGAGCGCCCCGAAATGCGTCCAATTCGTATTCATGCGCATGCTCCTGTAGATTGAAGACATCGTCCTTGGGCAATGGCCCAGGCAACCCGGGCGACCATGCGCATGGCCGCCACATCGTGAACCCTAAGGATATGCACGCCCGCCGCCACCGAAGCGGCCACCGCCGCCGCGGTTCCCCAGATTCTTTCCGCCGGAGCAAGCGGGCCCAGCACTTGGGCGATGAAGGCCTTGCGTGATGGCCCGATTAAAACCGGATACCCTGACGAAAGCAATTCATTCGCATGCTGGAGGAGCACGAGATTATGCTGCGCGGTTTTTCCAAACCCAATGCCCGGATCTAAAATAATATTTGCAGGCTTGATTCCCGCCGCTTCGGCTTTTTTAACTGCCGCCAGCAGGGTATGTTTCACGTCTTGCACAACATGACGGTATCGTGGCGCGCGCTGCATGGTCCGGGGATTTCCCAGCATGTGCATGATCACCACCGGCACGCGATATTGCGCGGCCAAGGTACGCATGGCCGGATCGCGCAATCCCGTGACGTCATTTAGCATATGTGCGCCTTCGTCCAACGCTACAGCAGCGACCTCGGCTTTGACAGTATCCACAGAAATAGGAACGGACAAACGGCGGATGAGCTTAAGGGCGGGCAGCAAACGGCGAAGTTCCTCGGTTGCGGATATTGCGGGAGCACCGGGACGGGTGGACTCGGCGCCGAGGTCCAGAATGTCGGCGCCCTCCTCCACCAAACGGGCCGCATGCCGGTACGCGTCTCCGGGACGGACATATCGGCCGCCGTCGGAAAATGAATCGGGCGTGAGATTGACGATCCCCATAATATGCGGACGGGATGACACCCGCAAACGATGCGGACCGCATTGGATGATGTACTTTTTCTGTCGGCTCGGCATACCTTCACACCCTTATGAAAAGCCGACCGTGACTGTGGCTCTGGTTAGGCCTTGGGTGCTTTCGCGGGCGGCGTTTTGATATGAATAATCTGGTCAATTTCCTCGCTCAAAATAATTTCTTTTTCCAGAAGGGTATTGGCCAGTTTAACCAACTTGCTCTCATTTTTCTTCAACAACTGCATGGAACGGTCATAAGCGGACATGACAATTTTCCGCACTTCGATGTCGATGGCCTGCGCCGTCTGCTCGCTGTAATTTTTTTCCTTCAATAAGTCACGGCCTAAAAAAACTTCATGGTCTTTTTTGCCATAGGTCATGGTTCCCAATTCCTTGGACATGCCGTATTCGCATACCATGCGGTGGGCAATGTCCGTGGCGCGCTCCAAGTCGTTCGAAGCTCCGGTGGAAATTTCATTGAAGATTAATTGTTCCGCGGCCCGCCCGGCCAAAAGTACGCTGACTTCATTCAACAATTCCTCGCGCATGGCCAAAAACCGGTCCTCGATGGGAAGCTGCAGCGTGTATCCCAAGGCTCCGCGCCCGCGGGGTATAATGGACATCTTATGCACCGGATTCGTGCCCGGGGTCAAACGGGCCACCAGTGCGTGCCCTGACTCGTGAAATGCAATGACTTTTTTCTCGCGCTCGGAAATCACCCGGCTCTTGCGCTCCGGACCCGCCAAAACGCGTTCAATGGCTTCTTCCATCTCGGGCATGGTTACGGATTTTTTACCCCGCCGCGCGGCCAGCAAGGCTGCTTCGTTGGCTAAATTGGCCAAGTCGGCGCCCGAAAATCCCGGGGTGCGCCGGGCCAAAACCTGCAGATCCACATCGTCCCCTAAGGTAATATTTTTGGTGTGTACTTTCAACACTCCGGCGCGGCCGTTTAAATCCGGGCGATCCACCACGATCTGACGGTCAAACCGCCCCGGACGCAACAAGGCCGGGTCCAACACATCGGGACGATTGGTGGCGGCAATGAGAATGACGCCGCTGTTGGTTTCAAACCCGTCCATCTCCACCAATAAGGCGTTCAAGGTTTGTTCTCGTTCATCATGGCCGCCGCCCAAGCCGGCACCGCGATGGCGCCCGACGGCATCGATTTCATCAATAAAAATAATGCACGGTGCGTTCTTCTTTCCCTGATCAAATAAATCGCGCACACGCGAAGCTCCGACACCCACAAACATTTCCACAAAATCAGAACCTGAAATGGTAAAAAACGGCACTCCGGCTTCCCCGGCTACGGCGCGCGCCAGCAAGGTTTTTCCAGTTCCGGGAGGCCCCAGCAGCAAAACACCCTTGGGAATTTTCCCGCCCAATTTTTGAAATTTCGCCGGGTCTTTTAGAAAATCAATAATTTCTTCGAGGTCTTGTTTGGCTTCATCCACACCGGCAACATCCACAAAGGTAACTTTCGGTTTGTTGGTCGGTGTCTGTAATTTGGCGCGGCTCTTGCCAAAAGCCATGGCACCGCCGGCTCCACCCTGCATTTTATTAAGGTAGTAAAGCCAAAAAGCAATAAAAGCAATTACCGGTCCCCAGGAAAAGAAAAAGGTCGCCAGCCATTGCCCGCTGGAGGTTTGCGGCAATTTGGTGGTAATATCCACATGCTGATTGTGCAGCGCTTGGAACAACATGGGATCATCGGTAGGCGCAATCAATTTGAATTCGGTATTGTCTTTACGTAAGCCCGATATTTCTTTAGCCGATTGTTCTTTTTGGATGACCGTTACTTTGGAAATTTCACCCCGCTCAACGGCTTGAATAAAATTGCTGTACGTATATTGCTTGTTCACGGTTTGTTTGGGCATGTTGAAATAATTCACCAACATAATTACCACCACGAAAATAAACAGCCAAAACGAAAGGGTTTTCAGAGAATTATTCACGTACTTTAAGCCTCCACTTCAAACAGTTCCCGAAAGTATTTGGGAAACCACGATTTTCCGAGAAATTACCTCTTGGATGTTTCATCCTAGCATAACGTTAAGAGGCTGGCAACCGCTTTATTTTCAGCCTTTTGACGCCCCTACGCCGTGTAAAATTGTAGAGACGCAAAATTTTGCGTCTCTACAATAAGTGTATTTTCAAAGCACGGCGCGAATTGCTTTCCAATTTGACGGTTTCCGATACTGGACCGCGATAAACCCAGATAATCTCATCTCCCATGACCACCACCGGCCACATCTGGCGTTGCGCTTGGGGGATTTTCATATCTGCCAGGATTTTTTTTAGTTCTTTACGGCGGCCTTGCAATCCCAAGGGTTTCATGACGTCCCCCGCCCGCCTGGGGCGGCACTGCAAGGGAGCATGTATTTTTTCAGCATCCACATAAACATACGTACTGCCTGGCGGGACCACACCGCCCCGGGCCGGAACCCGGCACGGTTGTGCATAGACCCCAAGGGGAACGTTTGAGTTCGCGCCGGGTATTTTTTTTTCATCCGGGCGCCCGCTCTGGTAAAGTTCCAACCTGCGTGAGGTAACTCGGGCGCGCCACCCTCCGGGTAAATCAAATGCGGCGAGTGTTCCTGTTTGAGAACTCAATTCCTCCAAGTGAGCCAAATGTTGTTGCGACTTCTGAGGAATACCCAATTGGTCCCACACTCGTGAAAACACCCGAAACCTCAAAGCTTCATCCATTGAGCGTAAAGTGCTAAGTGCCAGACGGCATTGCCGGAGGGTGCTGGCACGCAGACAGGTTCGCAGCGTCTTTTCGGTTTGCTTATCCAGCCACGCTTGATCCCTGGCCATGGTTTCGGCTGTACGCGCAAGCACCTGCCGAATATTCGGTTGAAACTGTTTCTCCAAAAAGGGAATGAGGCGATGCCGAATCCGATTGCGCATAAAAACCGCATCGCGATTAGACGCATCCGTATGCCAGGACAAGTGGTGTTTTTGGCAATAGGCCGTCAGGCCTGATTTGGGGATACCCAATAACGGCCGGATGAGTAATAATCCGCGCGGAGCACCCGGATGAGGAAAGGCGCGGGACTCGGGCATGCCGCCCAATCCTTTTGCTGCGGCCCCCCTAAGCAAATTAAGCAGCAGGGTTTCGGCTTGGTCGTCCTGATGATGCGCCACCAGAACCGCCGCCGCTTTTTCCGAGCGCGCGGTTAAAAGAAAACACTCTTGCCGTAAAATACGGCCGGCTTCTTCCAAAGAAAGTTTCCGGCACCGGGCTTCCTTGCGTACATCCAACGTATAAACCCGGCACGTCATGCCCAGTTGACCGGCCAACTGCCTGACCAGGCGTTCATCTCGCTTTGCAGCCGCTCCCCGCAAACCGTGATTCACGTGCACGGCAATCACGCGCCGCGACGTTTCCTGCGCCTCGCGGCTCAGCAAGTGCAAAAGCGCCATGGAATCCGCGCCGCCGGATACGCCGACAATCACGGTTGCCTTGGGGGAGATTCGGCGCTGCAACACGGCTCGAATCGTGGTTAGCAGCTCAGTTTGTTTTTGCTTTATTTTCGGCTGAATGGGAACCCGCTTCAAATGCCTCAACCTCGAATTCCACGCTCAAAGCGCGCGGGAATTTAATCCAACAACACTTCCGGGCCCAGCGAATCAATGACCAATTGCCGCCAGCGTTTGTAGACCACGCGATTTAAAAATTCAATGGGATTGTAATCATCCGTGCATACCGGGGCGTGTTCCCAGCCCTCAATGTCCACAACGCGTTCCTTCAGGGTTTTCCAGTTGTCTTCGTTCAGGGTTTCCGGGGCTTCGGCAGCGTCCCCGGCCACATACAAAACATTGGAAAAACGATCCTTGGCCTCACGGAAATAAACGTAACCCCAGGTAAAGGCGGCATGCAGCGTGGCTTGAACCGCAGCCGTCGCCTGGCGATGCGGTCCCAGTACATAGCCCACAAAATTTACCAGCACAATGCCGTTGGGTTTTAAAATGCGTTTGGTTTCCTGGAAAAATTCCCGGCTGATCAAATGCACCGGCGTGCTTTCCCCGATAAACGCATTCATGACCACAACATCATAGCGTTCGGAAGTTTCGCGCACATAACGGCGGCCGTCATCCAAGGTGATATTAACTTTCTTCGGATCTACGTTAAAAAAACGCTCGGCCGCATCCACCACTTGGCGGTCGATTTCTACCACATCCACTTTCAAACCATCGGCCAGCATGGGATGGATCAAACTGCCTCCGCCCAAACCGATCATCAAAACTCTTTGGGCTTTGGGGTTATAGCGGTGGAGCAAACTGTTCATGTCCGCCACATACGGCGGCAGGGCTTGATTTTTGGAAACATCTTCCCCGGATTGCGAAACGCCGTCAATTAAAAGAATACGGCCGGTGGGCACGTCAATAACTTTCAACTCACCGTACAAGCTGGTGCTTTTATGGACCAGTTTAACTTGCGAGTTAATCCAATGCGCCTCGGGCTCCCGGGGATAAAAAAAAACCACTCCTAAAACTAAAATAAAAAGCGCACCCAGCGCCCAAACTTTACGTGCGCGCACCCAGAAAAAAAAGAACGCAGGCAAAAGCAACAGGATGAACCCCAAGGCCAGCATGATTAGGCTCAACCGGAAATGGGGGATCAGATAAAAACCCATGGTAATCGTTCCCAAAAAACTTCCCAAGGTGGAGACGGCATACAGCAATCCCACCCGCGACCCCAATTTTTCAAAACGATCCGTATACAACTTGGTGGCAAACGGCGTCACCATGCCCAACAAAAACAAGGCCGGGCCGAACAACAACGCACCTCCCAAAAGCGCACCCAGCCGGAAACCCACTTGGCTGACCATGGTCAACAGCGGCGTGCGCAACAGGGGAATTAAAAAAGTTAAAACCGCCGCCGCCAATATGATCTGATACAACCGCTCCCCGGTCCCGCGGCCGTCGGCCCATTTTCCGCCGACCCAATATCCGCCTGCCAAGGACAACAACGTGACCGTAATCAGCGCAGACCATACATAAAGCCCCACGCCGAAAAACGGACCGATCAGGCGGGTGCCCACGACCTCCAGCATCATCACCACGTTGCCTGTGATAAAAATAGTGGCCAAAAGCAGCCAACCCGGGATGACCGCCGGTGCGGGTGGCTTGTCCGGATGTTTCGGCATGATTCTCCTTATATTATGGAAGTGTATTTCCGGAGCGCAGCACGTCCAGGGCAATCTCCGCTTTACCCATGGGGGCGGAAACTTGAACCCCGTCGATAAACGGCCGTATACGGCGGAGCGCTTCCCCGGCAATGGCCACGCCCTCGGCTTGAGCCTCGGGACCCGAACCTTTTTGGCGCATGCGTTCTAAAATCGCAGGCGGCACGCTGGCCCCAGGCACTTCATTATTCATAAACTCGGCGTTCTTAAAAGAAATCAACGGCCATACGCCCGCAATCACGGGAATCGGCGCTTGCTTAAGCTTATCGCGGAAACGCAGAAACACGTCAACATCAAACACGGGTTGCGTGATCATAAATTCCGCGCCGGCATCGATTTTTTGCCGCAGCCGCTCCAGTTCCTGATCCAGATTAATGGCCCCGGGATTCACGCCCACGCCTTTGACAAAAGCCAGCGGCATGGGAATGGGATTTCCGCCCACATCGCGGCCGCGGTTCAAACGCCGGACAATGCGCGTGAGCCCAATGGAATCCACGTCAAATACCGCCGTGGCATCGGGGTAATCGCCCATTTTGGGCGGATCGCCGGTGATAATTAATAAATTACGCAGCCCCGCGGCATAGGCGCCCAGTAAATCTGATTGCATACCGATGATGTTGCGGTCGCGGCAGGCATAATGCAGCACGGTCTCTATGCCGACTTGTTGCTCAATTAAAATAGCGATCACCAGGGGTGACAAACGCGCCGAAGCGCGCGGTCCGTCGGGAATATTCACGGCATCCACACCGGCTTTTTTCAAAAGCCGGCATTTGTCCAAGGTCGCCGTGGGATCGGCGCTGCGCGGCGGAGTGATTTCCACGGAAGTGACGAATTCCCGGGCCGCCAATTTTTTCCCCCACGCGGATTTTTCCGCCAAGGGTTTTTCCTCTAACAACGCTTCCTCCACACCGCATACATCCAATACCGTATTGGGCCGCGCGGGAAACAAAGCCCGGATGGCCGAACGCATGGCTTTAATGTGCTCGGGCGTGGTTCCGCAGCAACCACCTATGACATGCGCGCCGGTTTGAATAAACCGCTTCGCATATTCCGCCATGTACTCGGCGTTGGCCATGTAAAAATTCCGCCCATCCACCGTGCGGGGCGTCCCCGCATTGGGCTGGCAGGAAATCGGCTTGGAAGTCAAGCGCACGGCCTGCTCCAGCCACGTCAGCATGTCAGACGGACCTGTCGAACAGTTGAACCCGATCACATCCACGTCCCAGCAGGCCGCTTCGCGCACAAAAGTTTCCACTTTGGTGCCAATGGCAGTTTCGCCCTTTTCATTAAATGTGGCTTGCACAATGATCGGCAAATCAGTCAAAGCGCGCGCTTGGTCAACCGCCGTGTTGAGTTCCTTGATATCGGAGAAAGTTTCAAAAACCAAAAGGTCAACGCCCCCGCCCAGCAAGGCACGAATTTGCTCTTGAAAAAATTCCGCAGCTTCTTCCGGTGCAATGGGCCCGAGGGGTTTTAAATACGCACCCAACGGCCCGACCGCCCCAGCCACCATGCCCTTATCTCCAACCACTTCCCGGGCCAGTTTAACCGCGCTTTGATTGATGGCCTCCAATTGCGCTTCCAAACCGAATTTTTTCAATTTGTACCCATTGGCCCCAAAGGTATTGGTTTCCAAAACGTCGCAACCCGCGCGGGCGTAGGCATTATGAATATCCGTCACCATCGCAGGCGCCGATACATTCAAAGCCTCATAACACTGATTAATGTAAACACCTTTTTGATACAACATGGTGCCCAAGGCTCCGTCAAACAACACCACGCCCTCGGTTAATTTCACTCTAAACTTCTGCAAAGTAAGCGTCCCTCCCGCTTTTTACCCAGCCGTGGGCTGATCCAATCAAACAGGTCATTTTTACCCCAAGTTCCGGTAAAGTACAAGCTGAAACCGTTGGGTCTGGCGGTGATATCAGGCGCTTCATAACAAAAATTTACCAACCAGACCGGCCAACTCCCCGATACCTATACACTCGATACCCGGGGCAAGGCGGTATCCGGCTTTCCCGGGATGGACCACCCACACATGCTCCAGATCAAGATCAGCTTTGGCAATAACCATGGATTTCGTCAGCTTAGGCGCATCGGCATATTTTATTTCAAACCCCCAAAATTTCCCCCGTCGGTTGACGACAATATCCATTTCAGCTCCCGCATGAGTCGCCCAATAAAAAACATCACGTTCGCCAATTAACGATACAATCTGCTCAAGCACAAACCCTTCCCAGGAAGCGCCAAGTTTAGGATGTCCCTGCAACTCTTCAGTTGTCTGTATCCGCAGTAAGGCATGGAGCAAACCCGAATCCCGAATGTATATCTTCGGCGCTTTAACCAAACGCTTCTTCATGTTCCCAAACCAAGGCGGCAGTTGACGAAGCACCAAAGCGCTTGTAAGCAGATCCAGGTAATGACGCGTGGTGGTATGGGCGATTCCCAGTGACCCTCCTATTTCCGAACCGTTCCAAATATTCCCGTGATAATGCGCTACCATGCTCCAAAAACGCCTTAATGTCAGCGCGGGAATTGTAATTCCCATCTGGGGCAAATCCCGCTCTACGTGCGCCGGTCCAAGGCGGCCACCCGCTACGATTCATGACGGCCACCTGTTACGATCCAAGGCGGCCACCCGTTACGATTCATGACGGCCACTT
>JAGVPM010000067.1 GCA_020052235.1 Candidatus Goldiibacteriota bacterium | reverse complement strand
TGATTTGGTGGTGTCGGATATTCGGATGCCTGGAATGTCGGGCTTGCAATTTTTGGAAGAAGTGCGCAAAATTCCCAGCGCCCCGGAGATTATCCTGATGACCGCGTTCGGTTCCGTGGAAACCGCCATCCAAGCCATGAAAAAAGGCGCGCGGGATTTTTTATTAAAACCCTTTTCCAATGATTTGCTTAAGATGACGGTTAAACGTGTTTTGGAAATGCGCGAATTATCCGAAGAAAATCAGAAACTTCATGAGCTGGAAAAATTGAAAAATGAATTTATTGCCATGATTGCGCATGAATTACGGACGCCCTTGACGGCCATTAAAGGATATTTGTCCTTGGTGCTGACGGAAAACGCCGGTCCCTTGCAGGAATTGCAGAAAAAATATTTGCATATCGTAAATTTGAA
Organism: Candidatus Goldiibacteriota bacterium; assembly: GCA_020052235.1. Taxonomy (GTDB): domain Bacteria; phylum Oederibacteriota; class JAAXVQ01; order JAAXVQ01; family JAAXVQ01; genus JAAXVQ01. The sequence goes on along the minus strand of JAGVPM010000067.1, from coordinate 51,431 downwards.
CGGTGAAAAATTGCAGCGGATTGTTGAAGAGGTTCTGGATATTGCGCAAATGGATAAAAGTGAATTTCATTTGAACAACGTTGCGTCCAATTTGTTTTCCCTGATTGGGAAAGCCATTGCCGCCGTTCAGCAGACGATCGAGGAAAAGGACATCAAGCTGGAAGTGAATTTTGACGCTGCGGTAAGCCCGGTGTTGATCGACGGCCGGCGGTTTAAACAAGTGGTGGTGGCTTTGTTGGAAAATGCAGCGGCTTTCAGCCAGCCGCACCGCCGGATTTGGATCACCGTGAAACCTTGGACCGGCATGGATTCATTTTATAAAGACGAACAGCCGTGTTCCTATGTCGATTTTTTAGATTTAAAACCGGGGGATTATTTGGAAGTGTCCGTGGAGGATGAAGGGCCTGGTATTCCCAAGGAAATGCTCTCGGATGTCTTTAAAAAGTTTTATCAGGTGGAAGAACTCTATGTGCGGCAAGTGGGCGGTATGGGATTGGGGCTGACCTTGTGCAAGCGCATCGTTGAAATTATGGGCGGGAAAATTTGGGTTAAAAGCCACGTGGGCAAGGGAAGCAAATTTTGTTTCATCATTCCTTGGGTTCATGGAGCGGAAAATGAAAGTAAAACAGTGAGCGAGAATTCCTTTATAAGGACTCCCGTCACGTACCATTAATGGTTTGTGTGAAGACGATTTGCGTATCACCCAATCCGGGGGGTGGGTACGAAAGGGGTTGCATGTATGAATGGTTTAAACGAATTTCTAGATGCTCACCCGGATTCCCTGGAACACGATCTGAAGTCCATGAGTATGTGGGATGAATCACCGGAATTTGAGCTCTTGCCGCCCTGGGATGAACAACAACAATGCCGGAAAATTTTGGAACAGCTTCGCATTGCGGCCCAAGCCACGGTGGGCGCTTTGGTGGTGTTTGAACCGGGACGCCAGCGGTATTTATTTCGTGCAGCTTTTGGGCTGACCTGTTCTGAATCCGCCATTTGTAATTTAATCTGGGCGCATGTAGGAAAATTCCGGGATGATTTTGTCAATCGGCAACAACCGACGGTTTTCAACCGGCATGCATTCCAGCAACAGCCGTTGTTTGATTTCGAAAGGCGGCTTGGGTTTCAATCATTTTGTTTTCAACCTTTGATCGTTGACCATAAAATTATCGGGGGTGCGTTGCTGGGCAATCGTCAAACCGTGGTTGATTTTTCACAGCGGGATTTAAAGCACCTGGAGCAGCTGGCCCCGGTTACCAGCGGGGAATTGGAACGCATCCGGTTATACAAAGAATTGAAAGGGTTGTTTATTCATTCCGTGCACGCATTTGTTTCCGCGATTGATGCCAAGGATCCCTATACGCACGGGCATTCCGAACGGGTTACGGACTATGCCTTGAAGATGGGGCGGATTTTAGGCTGGGGCGCGGAAATGCTTGAAGCTCTGCGCATGTCCGCGATTTTGCATGATGTCGGTAAAATAGGCGTGCCTGAATTGATTTTATCCAAACCTTCGGCCCTAACTACGGATGAGTTTTTTCAAATAAAGCGGCATCCGGAGATCGGTGCAAAAATCGTGGGTGAAATTCCCCAGTTGAAAGCCACGTTGTCAGGAATTTTATTTCACCATGAACGGTTTGACGGACAAGGATATCCCCGCGGCTTGGAGGGGGAAAATATCCCCCTGTTTGGACGCTTGATTGCAGTGGCCGATGCTTACGATGCCATGACTTCCGATCGTCCTTACCGCAAGGGGTTGAAGCCCGATCAGGCGTTTAAAGAATTGAACAGCAATCGGGGAACGCAATTTGATCCCCAAATGGTGGACGCATTCGTCCTGGCGCATCAACAGGGTGCCATCGTCCAATGATTTAAGCAAGGGTATTAAGGTCAAACGGCCGGGGTGAGTGCCTTCAAACGCCGGATAATGGCCTGCGGATCAGGTTGGCCGAAAACAGCGGTTCCGGCCACCAGAACATTGGCGCCGGCGTTAATCGCTTGCGGCGCCGTGGCCAGAGTAATGCCTCCGTCCACTTGGATATCCACGGCGCGGGGGGAGTTTTGCAGCCGGGCTGCCAGGCGGCTGATTTTTGGCAGAACCTCAGGCATAAACGCTTGTCCTCCAAAGCCCGGTTCAACGGTCATGAATAAAACCAAATCACACCATTCTAAAAAAGGCAAAATTGTTTCCAACGGAGTTTGCGGTTTAAGGGAAACGCCGGCCTTGATGCCGAAGCCGCGGATGGTTTGCAATAGTCCTTTGAGATCCGAAACCGCTTCCACATGCACGGTAATTAAATCCGAACCGGCTTTAACAAAAGCTTCGATATATTTTTCAGGTTCGGAAATCATCAAGTGCGTATCCAAACAGAGGTTGGTTACTTTTCGCACCGAGTTTACCAAAGGCGGGCCGAAAGTGATGTTGGGCACGAAATGCCCGTCCATCACATCCAGATGCAGCCAATCCGCTCCGGCTTGTTCCATGCGTTGGATTTCGGCTCCGAGCTGGGTAAAGTCGGCGGCTAAAAGAGAAGGCGAGATCAGCACGGTCATAGCGCACGCTCCTCGACCACAAGGCCGTTCAACATGATGGTCACGCCCGCTTTATCTCCATGCACGGTTGCCGGAATGTTGATTTCGGCATTGGGCCGTTCCATGGCATTGTGGATTTCCCGCACCCCCAAGTCATCTTTCAACATGAGCTTTAAACGCGCTGCTGATTTCGCAGCCGGGAGTTTGTAGCGGATCGTCACGTAACGTCCCGGATTTTCCGCATTGCCGGATTTTTGTGTGATCAACACAGAGGCGGCTTGGTCGGGTTCGACCCGTTCGCCGGGAGCGGGTTTTTGTTCCAATACCGTATTGGCCGCATAGCGGTCGTTGGTTTGGCGCTTTAGGGTTTGCAAGTTTAATCCTGTGAATTTAAATAAACGGGTAACTTCATTGAACGTCATACCTTTTAAATTGGGCATAACCCAGCGTACCGGCAGTGGTCCGGCGGAAACCAGGAGATCAACCCGGGAATTTTGGGCAATGTACTGATCGGCGGCGGGCCATTGATCCAAGATAATGTTTTTAGGGGCGTCGTCCGTGTACCATTGCGAGACTCGTCCGGTTAGAATACCCTTTTTGGAAAGCTGCTGGCCGGCTTCATGGACAGGCAGGCCGATGACAGCCGGCAATTTAACGGTTTGCGACCCGCGGGATACGATGACTTTGACCATGCGTCCGCTTTTTACGGTTTGACCGGGTTTGGGATCCTGGGCAATGATTTGATTCAAGGGCACATGGGCGTCAAAACGGAATTCGGCGATGTCCATGCTGAGATGTTTTAAACGCAAGGCACCGCGGGCGGCTTCCACGCTTTTACCCGTAATTTCCGGGACTTCGGCGACCATAACGCGGTTTAAGATGCGCGAGGTGATCAGGGTGCTGAAAATAAAGGCCAGCAATGAGATGCTGAATACCAAGAGTAAATAACGGCCCAAATGGGGTGCGCGTGCGCGGGGCTTGCGTTTCATGCGGCCCTCCGATGATGTTGGCGGGCCAATTGCCCGCAGGCGGCCCCAATGGCCGCGCCCCGGGAAAGGCGGAGTGTAGCCAAGGCCCCTTGTTTAAGGAGTTCGGTTTTAAATTGTTGGACAATTTCGGCCGAGGGGGAGTGAAAGGGGATGCCCGCCACTTCATTCCAGGGAATCAAATTAATTTTCGAGGGCAAGGATTTAAGCAACCGTGCCAAAATCCGGGCATCTTCCGGACGGTCGTTGACGCCTTTGAGTAAAACATATTCCACAGTGATGGATTCTTGTTTGGCCTGGGCATATTTTTTCAAAGCAGCCAAAATATCAGCCAAGGGGTAACGGCGGTTGACGGGCATGATTTGACTGCGCATGCCGTCGGTGACTGCATTGAGTGAAAAAGCCAGTTTGGCCGGGAGCGGATTTTGCGTAATGGCTTCCAGGCCGGGCAGCCAACCGCTGGTGGAAATGGTGGTTTTATTCGCCGACCAGTTTAGAGCCTGAGGATGATGGATCAGTTCGACGAAACTGCGGACCGAGTCCAAATTTTGCAGGGGTTCACCCATGCCCATCAAGACAATGCTGGTCGGCAGGCGTTTAACCAAGGCGATCAATCCGCGAAGTTGTCCCACCAATTCAGCGGTGGTTAAATTCCGGATAAATCCCATCCGGGCCGTGGCGCAAAAACGGCACCCCAAGGAGCAACCAACCTGCGAGGACAAGCAAAAGGTCAAACGGTTGCGAAAAGGGATGGCGACACTTTCAATTTGCAGTTTATCGGATAATTCGAAAAGCGCTTTGGAAGTCCCGTCGGTTGAAGTAACCAGGTTTTTTGGCATAAAAGGCTTGGAAATTAAGAAAAAATCATCCAACTTCTTTCGCAAAGCCAAGGGCAACATGCTCACTTGCGAAAAAAGTGAGGTTCCCGGCGTCCAAGCCGCAGCCATGATTTGCTTGGCCCGGAAGGGCGTTTCACCCCAGGATTGCATAAGCCCGGTCAATTGCCGTGGGGAATAATTAAAAATATCCTGAACAGGGTTTGCGGACACGAAACGTTAAGGCTCCTTTTGCCAAGAACGGACAAGCGTGCCACAAAGTATACCGTGGCCTTTTGAAAAATCAAATAAAAATCTTGCGTCAGGCCTTGAGGCGATGATATAAATATAAAATTGAAATTCAAAAAACAGTGTCATCATTTTTAAAGCATGAGGTGGGCAGTGATTAAATTAGCGTTACCTGCGGGGAGTTTGAAGGAATCGACGTTTGCATTAATGAAAAAGGCCGGGTATACCATTTCATCCAGTTCGCGCAGCTATTATCCCCGGATCGATGATCCGGAAATTCAAGTTATGCTGGTTCGGGCCCAGGAAATTCCCAGGTATGTAGAATCGGGCGCCCTGGATGTCGGTTTGACCGGAGCCGATTGGACCGCCGAAAACCAGGCGCATATTCATACGGTTGCGGAATTGACCTATGCCAAACAAGGCTCGGGTTCCGTGCGCTGGGTATTGGCCGTCCCGGAAACCTCGTCCATTAAATCCGTGAAGGATCTCAAGGGCAAGCGCATTGCCACCGAGTTGGTGAATGTCGTCAAAGCATACCTGAAGAAACATCAGGTCAAAGCCGAAGTGGAATTTTCCTGGGGAGCCACCGAAGCCAAACCTCCCCTGTTGGCGGATGCCATCGTCGAGCTTACGGAAACCGGGAGTTCCCTGCGCGCCAACAATTTGCGGATCGTGGACACGGTCTTGACCTCCACCACGCTGCTGATTGCCAACCGCAATTCCTGGAAAGACCAGGCCAAACGGCAAAAAATTGAGAATCTCAGCATACTGTTGCAGGGAGCTTTATTGGCCGAGGTAAAAGTTGGTTTGAAAATGAACGTGCAAAAGCAGGATTTGAAAAAAATCCTCTCGCTTTTACCGGCTTTGAAGAACCCCACCATTGCACAGTTAACCGACGATAAATGGCTGGATGTTGAAACCATCGTAGATGAAAAAATTGTGCGCAATTTAATTCCAAAATTGAAACAAGCCGGGGCGCAAGGCATTATTGAATATCCTTTAAATAAAGTGGTGCCCTGATCACCGTGAAGGCTTACGGCCGGCTGGTTTTGCTGATTGCGGGAATTTTTTGCGCCTTGGCTCAGACAGTCTGGGGGAGCGAAACCGAGGTTAAAACTGCCGCTCCGGCAGGCAATTCCGCGGTTGCGGTTCAATCCGCGGCAATTTCCGAAAAAGGCAACAGTGTAAGCGCGAAAGCCGATGAACAGTATGAGGAAAACAGCTGGTTTGAAGATTTTGAAGTGCATTTTTTAGTATCGCTTCCGTTCACGGCATTGTACAGTTATATGGCAGTCACAACTTTGGATGGTTTGGTGCAGGGGAAATACCCGACTGCCTTCCGCTTGGCCGACATGTGGGTTGTGGCCGGTTTGGCGCTGGGAAGCTCCATGGCCGTGGCTTTGGGCAGTATAAACCGGGTTCCGGATCAATCGGTGCCCAGGATGGCTGAACAACAGGATGTCCCGGATGAGATGACGGCGGAGGTTCCCTTATGGCGGCTGGCATTGATCCGGATTGATTATTAAAACCGGATTCCAGAGAACTTGAAAAGGCAGAACGGCCGAACCAGTGGTTAACCTACAATTAGGAACGGTGATGCATATGGATATCGGATTGCTTCGGACAATCAATATTTTCGAGGAACTCAACGACGAAGAACTCGAGAAAATTTTTAAACTGGCCAAGACCAAGCTGTATCCCGCGGGCACATTGATTTTGGAAGAAGGCAAGCGCGGCGGTGCCCTGCATGTGATTGTCAAGGGCCGGGTGCGTGTGACCAAAAAAATGGAGGGTAAAAAGGATAAGGCCATTACCTCCTTGGGTCCGCAGTCCATTTTTGGCGAAATGTCCCTGTTTGACAACTTGCCCTATTCGGCCAATGTGACGGCCATTGAAGAAACGCGCTGCATGATGATCCCCAAAGCCGGTCTGGACGATTTACTGCTTAAGGACCTGCGTTTGTCGCATAAATTGCTGACACAAATTATTACGGTGCTATCCCAGCGGTTGCGCAACACCAATGAGGAATTGGTGGCACTGACGGCTTGGAAAGACCGAATCCAAAAGGAAATGAAGAAAGAAAATTAATGGCTAACGTTGTACCTTTTCAGGGCTTGCGCTACAGTTCAAAATTGAGTTCCCACATGGCCGAATTGGTGACGCCTCCGTACGATATTATTTCCGAGCGCGACCAAAACCGTTTCTACCGCACGCATCCCCAAAACATCATCCGCTTGGAATACGGACGGATCAATCCGGCCGACTCGGACGCGGATAATCGTTATACCCGCGCCGGGCAAACTTTGCATACTTGGTTGGAGCAGGACGTATTGCGCGTGGATGACATGCCCGCTTTTTACGTGCTCCAAACGGAGTTTGCCGATCCCCTGGGAGTGCCGCGTTTGTTCACGGGTGTTTTAGGCCGTGTGAAATTAGAGCCTTTGGGCGAGGGCAGTATTTTGCCGCACGAGCGGACTTTTTCCGGACCTAAAGCCGATCGTTTAAATTTATTGGAAAGCACCGGGGTCAGTTTTTCACCCGTGTTTTCTTTGTATCAGGACCCGCAGGCAGTGGGAGCGGCCTGGCTGAAGAAAATAACCCGCCGTAAACCTTGGGTGAACTTTAAGGATTGGTCCGGAACCCGCCAGGCTTTATGGGTGGTTAACCAACCGGATGAAGTAAAATTTTTACGGAATTTTTTCCGGGCTAAAAAATTAATGATTGCCGACGGCCATCACCGTTATTCCACGGCCTTGAATTACCGCGACCGGAACCGGACGGCGGCAACACCGGATGCGGATTATGTCATGATGTGTTTGGCGGATACAGCGGATCCAGGGTTAACGGTTTTGCCCGTATACCGGTTGGTTAGAAATGTACCGCCCGCCCAGTGGCGTGCTTTGCGCGGGGCATTGGAAACTTTTTTTGACATTGAAAAATTAGCCAATCCGCCGCAACTGACGCTCAAGCGTCAGGCTGCCGAAGCGCAAACCGGACGGCCCGTATTGGGCTGCGTGGGCGGTATTGGAGACGGTGCATATCTTTTAAAATTAAAACACGCGCATCCCCACGAGTTGACGGCCAAGGAATTGCCGGGCACTTCAGAGGCCTATCGGGGATTGGATGTTGTTATTTTAGATCGTTTGATTCTTAAAGGTATGTTGAAAGTTATTATCGGGGAAGACGCGGAACGTGTGCGTTACACCAAAGACCCCAAGGAAGCGGCGGCGTTGGTGGCCAAAGGGGAAATGCAAGCGGCGTTTTTACCCGGGCCTCCCAAGTTGCAGCAAATTTGGAATGTGGCTAAAAATAAGGAAACCATGCCCCAAAAGTCCACTTACTTTTTACCCAAGTTAATCACCGGATTGGTCATGAACCCGATTCGTCTTGCTCAACCCGCGCGTAAGTAAAATCATGGATCTGTTTGATCTCGCCGCCAGCCAGGGACCTTCCACCGCGCCTTTGGCCGACCGCATGCGTCCGCAAAACTTGGACGAGGTGGTGGGGCAAGAACATCTCTTAACTCCGGGAAAAAGCCTGCGGCAGGCAATCGAAAGCGACCGGGTTCCTTCCATGATTTTTTGGGGTCCCCCTGGGGTGGGTAAGACCACGCTTGCTTGGCTGATTGCCCGGCATACGGGGGCGGAGTTTAAATCATATTCCGCCGTCACGTCGGGTTTAAAGGAATTGCGGGAAGTGATGGCTGAAGCCCAGGAAGTGCGTAAGTTTCAACAGCGCCGCACGATTCTTTTTCTGGATGAAATTCACCGTTTTAACAAAGCGCAACAAGATGCCTTTTTGCCGTTTGTCGAACATGGCACCATTATCCTGATCGGCGCGACCACGGAAAACCCTTCGTTTGAATTAAACTCCGCCTTGCTTTCACGCAGCCGCGTATTTGTGCTGCAATCGTTAACCCCGGATCATTTGGAAATTATTTTACGCCGTGCCCTGCAAGACATGGAACGCGGGTTGGGTTCGTTTAAATTAAGCGCAACCGATGACGCCTTGCGTTTTTTGGCCGAACGGTCCTATGGTGATGCCCGGGCTGCGTTGAATACCCTGGAGTTGGCCGCACAGGTTGCGCGGGAAAGAAAAGTCGAAAAGATCACCCTCGAAATGGCTGAAGAGGCTTCGCAGCAGAAGGCTTTGCGTTATGACCGGGCCGGGGAAGAACATTATAATATAATTTCAGCCCTGCACAAAAGCGTAAGAGGGTCAGATCCCGACGCTGCCTTGTATTGGCTGGGCCGCATGCTGGAATCCGGCGAGGACCCGCGTTTTTTACTCCGGCGCATGGCGCGCATGGCCGTGGAAGACATTGGGTTGGCGGATCCAGAAGCGCTCTCCCAAGCCGTGGCCGCTCAGCAGGCATTTGAATTCATTGGCTTGCCCGAGGGGAAATTGGTCCTGGGGCAATTGGCGGTTTACCTGGCCCTGGCGCCTAAAAGCAATGCGTTGTATGCGGGGTATCAAAAGGTGCAGGATGCCATTCGCGCGCAAGGCGATTTGCCCGTGCCTCTGCACATCCGCAATGCGCCGACAAATTTAATGAAAGGGTTGGGCTATGGCAAGGGGTACCAGTATGCGCACGATTATGCGGGACATTGGGTTGCCGATGACTATCTGCCCGATGCCTTGGTGAGCGAACGGTTTTATCAACCCGGAACATTAGGGCGTGAAAAGGATTGGGGCGTAGAGATCGCGGCGCGGCAGCAGCGTAAGGCGGAAGAACGGAAGAAACCAGAGAATAAAAATTTGTAGGGAACGGTTTAAAACCGTTCCCTACAATACGATTATCATTTGAAGGAGGTATCGGTTTCATGGCTAAATCAGATGCGAAGGTTGAACGGAAACGGTTCTTGATCGGATTTATTAGTTTTTTAGGTGTTTTTTTGGCATCCTATATCTGGGTGTTGTGGATTACACCCATTCCCTCCACGGCCGCCGGATTGTATGCCTTGATTTGTTTCGGCGTTGGGGTTGGAACTTCCATTGTATTGATTTTTACCCGGCATTCACTGGTGGGCTTGGGCGGCAGTCTGGCATCGATTTTATTCGTGGTGTTGTTCGCTTTTACTTGGCCGTTGTTCCATTAAGACCATCGGTTGTTTCCTGATGCCGCGGCAGGCAGAAACAGAAGGCGAGCCTCGAGTTGGCGCGGTTTTCCGCCCAGATGCGCCCTTCGTGCATTTGAATGAGTTTTTTTGAAATGGCCAAACCCAAGCCGCTGCCGGGAATGTTCTGGGTGGCATTGATTTTAATCCGGAAGAATTTTTCAAATACTTTTTCCAATTGATCGGGAGTCAAAGGCTGGCCGGAATTTTCCACGGCAAGGCAAACCTGGTCGGCTTGGGCCGTAACCGTGGCGTCCACCGGAGTGTCGGCCGGGGAATATTTGAGGGCGTTGGTTAAAAAATTATTAATGACTTGCAGCAGGCGCATGCGGTCGCCGTAAAGAATGGCGGGTTCTTCCGAAGGCGAGACCCGGATGCGTTTTTCCTGATCAGGAAGGCAAGCGTGCAGGGAAAGTATGGCTTCGTTTAAAAGGGAATTCAACGAAAGGCGGTCGTGGTGTATATCCAAACGTCCTTGTTCAATTTTTGTAATTTCGAGCAAGTCGGTGATCATGCGTTCGAGGTTTTCCGAATGTTTTTGGATGATATGGAAAAATTGCGCCTGTTCATCGGTTAATGCATTGGTTTTGGCTTTTAACAACAGCTTGGCAAAACCGGAAATGGCGGTAATCGGAGTGCGGAGCTCATGAGAAACCATGGAAATTAATTCGGATTTTGCCACATTCGCATGCCGCAGGGTTTCATTGGCATTCAATAACTGCGCGGTCGTGACTTTGACCTGCCGGCCGAGCTCAAGGTTGAGGGACCGCAGGGATTCGTAATCCGCGGCATTCTCGAGCGCCAAAACCGTATGCTGCGCCAGCAGGCGCAGTTGGTTAAGATCGTGTTGGTGGAAATTATTCTCCGCGGGCGGATTGATGACCAACAGGGTTCCTTTATGGCGGGAACCGATTTTGAGGGGGATGGCCATAAAACTGCGGATATGTTGGGGCTGGAAATGAGGCGGAGCATCATTCAAGGCCGGCGAAGCGGGAAGCCGGATAATGGCGCCCGGCCCCACCAAGGGTTTGCCCAATGAGTAAAGCCACCATTCAATGCCGTGGTTCCTGGCAATGCGGAAGCGTTTAATCCGCTTGGGCTTTTGTTCACGCAGGCAAAGCACTTCCAATTCGTGCGCATGCGGGATCGGCATTAATACGGCGCTTTCCTCGGCTTGAAAAAGTTTTTGGCAGCTTTGCAGGGTGTTTAAAAGTATTTTGGAACGGGTCAAAGAACCGTGAATGGGCAGAATGGCTTCGTTGAATTGATCGAATCCGGCTTGCATCACTTCTGAGCTCCTGCCGCTAGGGAAATGAGGGTGTGGAATTGCGTTGGAACTTGGCGTGTAAGGAAAAAATAGTATAGTGAAAACGCAGGTAAAAGTACATGAAAAAGTTTGAAAAAATCGGCGAAATCCTTGACAAGAACCGCCGGGATGATAAGATACGCGGATAGTGTTATAACGCGACAGGGCACGAGGGGGCCGCATTTATGTTTTTGGATGATGATGGATTACACAGCCTCATGGGTTTGGATGAACCCATGGAGCAGTTTATGTATCGTTTTGTGAATTCCTTCATCAAATGGGAACTGGTTAATTATTTTCACGAACATCCGCATACACCTTATAAAATAAGCGAATTGTCCAAAGCGCTGAACCGTCCGGCAGATCAAATTAAAAATGAACTCCAGGAATTAAGCGCAGAAGGCATGCTCCGTGAAATTAAGAACGGGAAAAAGTTTGAGTATAATTATGACCTGTCGCCCGACAATGCCAAAGAGCGCCGCTTGCATGATTTGGTTAATCAATTTGTCCACCTGTGCCGGACACGCGAAGGGCGGTTGCGCGTTATTTATAAGATTTTAAAAAACGGTAAATCCATCAGTTCATAGTCATGATCCCAACGGGAAAACATCCGGTTTCTCGCAGGGCCGCGCTGTTTTTCCCCGGTTTTTGGCTGGCTTTGACTGCCGCGCTGTGTTTGTTTTGGGGCGGCGGATACGCAAGCCGTTTCCTGCTCTCGATCAATACGACGTCATCTTCATTTGTGCATGATGCCTTATTTTGGACCCGGCGTTGCCGCGGGGTTTTATGCCAATTATGCCCCAAACAATGTTTTTTGCCCGAGGGTGCCAAAGGACAATGCCGGGTCCGGATTAATTCCGGCGGGTATTTGCATACGTTGGTCTATGGCCGAGCGGCCGCAGTTCACGTGGACCCCATTGAAAAAAAGCCTATTTTCCATCTCCTGCCGGGTTCAAAGGCATTTTCAATTGCCACGGCCGGGTGTAATTTAAACTGCGATTTTTGTCAAAATTGGACGCTCTCCCAAGCCAATCCCGAGCAATTGCCCGCGGATTATCTTGCGCCTGAGGCTGCGGTTCAAGCCGCGCTGCAAAGCCGCAGCCGGTCCATAGCCTACACCTATTCGGAACCCGTGGTATTTTATGAGTATATGCTGGAAACCGCGCGTTTGGCGCATCAAGCCGGGCTGTACAACATCATGATTTCCGCAGGGTATATTCAACCCGAGCCATTAAAACGGTTGTTGCCTTATTTGGATGTAATTAAAATTGATTTGAAAGGGTTTGATCCCCGCTATTACCGGACCGTGGTGGGAGGGGAATTGTCCCCGGTATTGCGCACCTTGAAAATTATTGCCAATTCGCATGTTCAATTGGAGGTCGTGAATTTGATGGTTCCTTCATGGAACGATTCCGCCCCTCAAGTGCGTGCTTTGGCGCAATGGGTGCGGGACGAATTGGGACCGGAAACACCCTTGTTTTTTTCCCGCTTCTCACCGGGATTCCGTATGCTTAATCTGCCTGCCACACCCGCGGAAACCTTACGCCAGGCCCGGCGTTTGGCGCTGGCTGAAGGGCTGCGGTTTGTTTATGTGGGAAATGTCACGGGTGATGAGGGCGAAAATACCAATTGCCCGCAATGCGGGCAATTGCTGATCCATCGTGAAGGCTTTGTGGTTTTGGAAAATCACTTGCGCGCCGGGCATTGTCCGCATTGTGATGCCAAGATACCCGGCATTTGGAAGTAAAGCATAATGTCATTTCGAGGAGCTTTAGCGACGAGAAATCTAAAAGAGATTTCTCGCTGCGCTCGAAATGACAACTATTTTTCTGAAAAGAAGGAAATTAACCATGAAAAATTTAAGTAAAAAAATAATGCACCTAAGTTGCGTCTTGGGGTGGCTGGTTATAGTGACGGGTGTTATGGGCTGTAGGGCTGAAACCCCGGTTTGGCAAACCGTGAAGGAACCCGCCGTGGCGGGCGCATTCTATCCGGCGGATCCCAAAGAGCTGAAAGCCTGGATTGATGAGGCATTGAAAGCCGCGCCGCATATAAAAATACAAAGTCCGGTTAAGGCTTTACTGGTGCCGCATGCCGGTTATATTTATTCCGGGAAAATCACGGCAGTTGGCATGGCATTGTTAACCGGGCAAAAGGTGGACACGGTTTATGTCGTGGGAACGTCGCATTATTCCGGAGCAGCCGGAGCTTTAATTTGGGCGGGAAAAGCTTTGCGCACACCTTTGGGGGATTATCCGGTGGATGTTGAGGCAGTGAAAGAATTGTTGGCGCAATGCCCGGAAATAAAAACCGAACCTTTGGCTTGGGCCCGGGAACATTCAGTGGAAGTTCAAATTCCTTTTTTACAACGCGTGGCGCCTGACGCCAAAGTGGTGCCGCTGGTTATGGGACGGGCGACCCCGGAACAAGTCCAAGCCATAGGTGCAGCCTTGAGCCGTCAAGCGGCCCAACGGCAAGCGGTTTTTATTGCCTCAACTGATTTGTCGCATTTTCCCAACGCTGCGGATGCTGAACGTGTGGATGCCGCCATGGTGCAAAGCGTGCTGAGTTTGGACCCGGAACAGGTGCGCCAATCCGACCGGGTTTGGATGACACGGGGAATCGCGCAGTTGGAATGCACGGTGTGCGGATTGGAAGCTTTGGAAACAGTGATGGTTGCCGCCAAGGCCAATGGCGCCGATCAATCCCGGCTTCTGCAATATTTGCATTCCGGCAAAGTCTCGGGCGATTCCGGACGGGTGGTGGGATATGCGGCTGTGACTTTTTACGAAAAAGTCAAACCGCAAACGGCGGTGTCCGCCATTGCGGAAGACCGCGAAACTTTATCTCCGGAGCAACGTCAGGCACTATTGACCTTGGCCCGCAATGCCATTGCCCACGAGCTGCGGCTGGAACCATCCGGCCAGGTAGACACCACTCCGGCGTGGATGCAAATAAAACGCGGTGTTTTTGTTACGCTGCGGCAACAACACGAACTTCGCGGCTGCATTGGGATGACGGAACCTTATTTGCCAATATCCGAAGCCATTCAACGCATGGCATGCGCGGCGGCATTTGAAGATACGCGTTTTTCACCCCTGACTGCCAATGAGTTCAACCGGACCTCGATTGAAATATCGCTTTTATCTCCCTTGCAGAAAATTAAAAAAACGGAAGACATCATCATGGGGCGCCATGGCGTGGTGGTTCGTTCCGGAAGCCGCACGGGTTTGTTTTTACCGCAAGTGGCCCAAGAAACCGGGTGGACCAGGGAAAACTTTTTAGATGAACTTTGCGCTCAGAAAGCGCATTTGCCTGCCCGCGCTTGGCAGGATCCGGCCACGGAATTGTATGTCTTCACGGTGCAAGCTTTTGAGCAGAGCGCGCCATGAAGAACAGCCAAATCAGGGTGAGGAACACTAAAATACCGCCGGCCCAGTAACCGAAAAGCGGTACGAAGATTGTGTTGGTGAGCAGACCGCCTACAGCGCTGCCCCAAAGATCGGCACTCCAGTGCCGGCGTGCCCGTTGGTTATCTTCTGTTTGCAGCAGCAAAGCATAGATTGTTCCGACAGTTCCCCCGGTGAGCAGCAAAAGTATCAGCGAAAGCATAACTGTGCCAGGCAGGGCGTGCACCGCGAAAGCGCTGCTCATGCAAAGACTTGCCAGCATGGCGAAATGTAACCAAGGATTGGATAATCGTTTGGGAAGCATCCGCCCCCACCAGCCACCCGCGCCCATCCCGAGCATGAAGGCTGCCAACAACAATCCGATTTCCTTCCATAAGTTTCCGCAGGTGCTTTGGAATGCCGTGATGACCAGAAGCTCGGTGGCAAGCCCCATACCCCCGGCAGCTCCCATGAGAGTGCATGAGAAAGGGAAATTATTCTTTTTCAGCGCCCGGATGCCAAACGCCGCCAAACCAAGCAACCCCAAGCAGGGGATTACCAGCAGCGGCAGGGAGTGTTGTGAAAACCAATAGAACGTATAGGTTCCGGCAGCTTGCGGATGGGCATCGGTATTGACCGGGAATGGCGGTTTACTCAATTCAGTTTGCAAATTTTGCGACCGGCTGGGATCAAATAAAACCGGAAATTGCGCTGGGGTGAGAATCCGGGAGCGCAAAGGATGGTTGCGAAAACGTTCAGCCCAATCCGAAGAGGAAAAAAACGAAGGGGTGGGATCAGTGGTGGCGAGGAAAAAAAGTTGTTCACCGGCCAATAAATGAGTATTGGGGAATGCGGTTTTTAAATTACCCAGCAAGCTTTTGAGCAACCGGCGTTCAGCGTCCAGGCGGTAATTGGGGGAGTAAGGCAAAACATATTCCAGGACCCCGTGGCGGCTTAGGTGTTGGCGTAAGGTGTGAATGAAATCGGAGGTGTAATAGCGATTGCCGGCCAAGGTTTCAGGCAGCGGAAGCGCCAGGCAGATCATATCGAATTTGATATTGCTTTTTTCTAAAAATCGCCGCCCATCCTCCGGGATCACCCGGACCTTGGGATCGGAGTAGAGAGCTTTCCAGGCACTTGGCAGATGGCGGATCAATACGGCATACGCTTGCGGGTCTTCGGAGATAATAACGATGGTTTGGATGCTGGGCTGGCGCAGGAGAACTTGGATCCATTCCGGATTTCCATCGAGCAGCGCAATGGTTTGAGGTTGGGATGCCCAAAGCATGGGCATGAGTGCGGCCGGTTCATTTTGTTCAGGCCAGGGAAACGAGAATATCCATTGATTCTGCAGATAAAGGGAATAGAGTTCTTGGTTTTGATACAGGGCAACATGCCCGCGCTGCGTAGGTTGGGCAAATATTTTTTTTCCCGGGCAGGGCTGGAAAAATGTCAGCGAGCGGTCTATGGCCGTCCAACCCGGGAAAAAAGTTAATCCCGCCACTAAACCCAAGGCGGCCGCTATGATTACTTTAAGGCGGAGGGCGGCAGTGTCAAACCAATGGAATACCAGCACGATTGTCAGCACCAGGGCGCAGATGCCCCACGAATTCCAATACCCGGCCCAAAAGAAGGTATAGAGCAATCCGGCCAAACCGGCGCCAAGCAGCTCCCAAGAAAACAGGGCGCTGAGTTGGTGCTGGTGCGTTTTTGGGTAATGGAGTGCACAGGCATACCAAAGCCCACCGGAACCGGCCAGCGGCAAGGTGAATAATCCTGTGAGCAGAAGCAAGGACAATAAACCGTAATTTACTCCTTGCATGAGAGGCGAGCTTAACGGGAGCCAACGGATTAAAAAAAGTGTTGCGGATAAAATCAGGACATGAAGCAGGCCAAAACTAAAATGGGTTTTCGGTTTAACGGCCTGCCACCAGCCCGAGCCCCAGGCGGTTCCTCCGACCCACAGTGCCAGGGTCCAGCCTAAAAATAATTCATGCCCCCGGAAGATTAAGCTGAGTTCCCGGAGCAAGGTCAATTGCGACAGGGTGGTGATAAAACCAATACAGAGCCCTGCAAAAAAAACCTGAATCGGCTTCATGGTTTGAACTCCTTCGGCAACGTAACCGGTAAGCATGCTAATGTTGATTGTATCATATTTACCGCAGAGGCGCAGAGTGCGTTCTCAGCGCCTCTGCGGTAAAGTCGTACGTGTGTTGCAGTTTTTATTGAATTTCTTTGCCTGGCCTTTGAGGCGCTTGATATAATACCCCTATGAACTTGTCACCGCAATTCCGGGTGCCGGAAGCGAACACCCCCTTGAGGTTTAAAATCCATCCCCGCGCGGCCGCGGGTTTGGGTGTGGGGATTTTTATAGGGGTGCTTGCCCTCGGGTGGATGCTGCGGTTACAAAGTCCGGGTGCTTGGCTGGGATTATTATTTTGGAGCGCGGTTTCTGGTTGGACTGTTTTTGAAATTTTAAAAAAAGGGCGCTTTAATCCTTACCGATTGCGTTTTTTCAGTCTTTTGGCCCTGGGGACTTTGGCGGCCGTATTGTTGGCTCAGCCGGTTGTGATTTTGGATCAACCCTTGCCCGCGGCAGGAGTGCGGGAAATAAATACTTCACAATGTCATATTGCACTTGCCGCCATGCTATTGAATCTGTTGGCCAATGCAGGCATTGCCCTAACTGGACTAGAACCGCTGAGCGGGATTTCATTTTATTTGGCGGCCTTTGGTTTATTAGCCTTTACTTTGTTGCTGGGCACAGCCTGGTGTTCATGGGCTTGCGGATACGGAGCTTGGGATGAATGCATTTCACGGCTGGGCCGCAGGCATCCGCGATGGGAGTTTGCGGAACCGAAAGGAATTTGGAAATATTTGAATTTTGGAGTATGGTTAAGTGTGCTGTTGTTGGCTTGGCTTCAGGGTGAGGCGATTTTTTGCCAATGGGTTTGTCCGTTCAAAGTAACGGAGAATGTGGCCGGAACCGCAGGCCTAACCCAGGGGTTGCACATTGCTTATGTGGCGGTCCTGGGCATCGGCTTGATCGTGGTATTGCCGTTTCTGACCGGGCGCCGCATATTTTGCCGCTATGTTTGCCCATTCGGCGCTTGGCAAAGTTTGGTGGGGAAGATTAATCCATTTCAAAAACAGTGCGACGCTTCACGGTGTTCGCAGTGCGCCCACTGCCGTTCGGTGTGTGCCATGCAAGCCATAACACTTCAGACGGATAAAGTTGTGTTTGAACGCGCCTGCAATCATTGCGGCCGGTGTGAGGATGAATGCCCGAACGGAGCTGTGTGGACACAGTGGGGCAAACCTCAACCAGGCTCCGGAATTGAACCGCGCCGTTGGATGCGTGTGTTTTTTGTAATGACCCTGGGTCTGGTTGCCGGAACCGTGGGGGCAAGCGTATGGATAAAAACCGGCCAGTGCCTTTGGTTGGTGTTCGTTAGGTAGGGAACAGGCATGCCTGTTCCCTACAAATTCATTCCTGCCACAGGCAGGGCATTGATGGGCGAAAGGGTATATGAATCCATGCTTTTTTGGATAGCCTTATTATTAGGTGCGGCGATTTTTGCCTATGTAGGGTTGCAGCCCGCAGGTTTGGGAATTCCTTTCCCAAACCTGCAAGGAGAATGGATTGTTCGCCCAACCCTGGGACGCATCACCGGTTATTTTTTGGGCCGCTGGCTGGGATATTTGCTCCTGGGTTTGATTTGTTCCTATGCGGGTCATTGGCTGAATTCCAATTTGATGATTCGCTTGATCTATGCCAACACCATGTTGTTGGCAATATTTATGTTTCTGTTTTTAACTGTCCATACATCTCCTGAAATGTCATGGGCGCGTTTAACCGACCCTTCGCATTTGAATTTATCCACCTTTTCCTTGGGATGGTTATCCAGCTTTACATTGGTGTCTCCGCTTTTAATTGCCTGCTTCTTATCTTTATTGCAACCCACACTCGTACTTGGGATGGTTTTTTTCACCAATGTTTTTTTTGGAAACGCATTATGCAGCTTGCCGTTTCTATTAAATATGCAATGGGTCAAAACGCCGCACTATCAGATTTTTTTAAAAACCATTGTATTTTTTTGCTCATTGGTTGTTTTGATTTTGAGCATCATAGCTTTTATAAAAAGTTGATCGCGAGGGGGAATTTAGAAGATTTGTTCGCAAAGAGTTGACAAAAATAATGGTTAATTAATTAAAAAATGAAAAATCCTGTTAAATAATTGATTAAATTGTAAAATAAGAAAATTTGACAAAATAAATCCAGAATGATATAGTTAAAATAAAATAATTGAATTGGGGGCAAAAATGGATACTCAATATTCCTTTTTGCGTATGTCGGTATTAATTACCAAGATTCTTTCGTATGTTGTAGCGGGTTTAAGTTTTATTGCCGCCCTGATCATTCTATTTGGGAAGACATCGGGAACCGGCAAACTGGCCAGTTTGGGTGTGCTTGTCATGGGGGGGATTTATTTTCTGATTTTTTATTTAGCGTCGGATATCATCAGGTTATTAATGGATATTCAGGAACGCATGCAAAAAATCGAAACCGCAATCCAGCCCGTGAAAAAAGAAATTCGTTAATTCTTGAACATTCCTGCACCGGAGGCATCACGTCTATGACGGCAAAATGTTACCAAGGTGGTATGCAATATAAATTTTGGATTTTAGGATTGGTGTTGTATGCGCTTGGATTCATGTTTTGCTTGAGCCTGCCGGTCCAGGCAAAGCAGGCTACCGACACGTTATCTACGGATTTTTATGGCGGAACCGAGGACAATGTTCAAGTCAATCAAAGCATTAAAGGCGGTTTGCAACTGGCCCCGTATTCCATGCTCAGTAATTGGACCTCCAGCTCGGGTCCCACCAGCGCCTTGTATCTTGCCGGCGTTTTGGTCTATAACGGTAAATTGTACATTACCGGCGGAAAAGGCACGGCGGACTCCACCACGGGTGGAACGGGAACGACGGTGGATAATGCACTGGAAGCCATGCATTTCGGAAATATTCAAGCTGACGGTGAAATTGAAAAATGGGATCCGGAAAAATTGGTCAACATGCCTCAGCCAACCTACGGGCATGCCAACTTGGCGTTCAATGGACGTCTGTATATTTTCGGCGGCCGAACCGCCAATTCAAATACGCTGGATTCAGTATACTGGGGTAAGATTCTCGGGCATGACGGGCAAATCAAGGCCTATTACCAACCCAACACTTGGACGGCCGTGGCTTCGTTGCCCATGCCTTTGTTCCGGCCCGCGGCCGTGCGGTTTGAACGTTGGGTTTATATCATCGGCGGCATGAATTCAACGGATATTTCCCAGAGCAATATTTATTATGCACCAGTTGAGCCGGACGGTATGATTCTGCCCGGAGCTTGGCAAACCACCACCGCCCCGTTGCCCATCCCCTTGTCGGGTCATAATGCGGTGATCACCAACGGGCGCGTTTATGTCATCGGCGGGTCGACCAGCGGCCAGCCGGGTGACTCGCAAAATCAGATTTTTGTCGGGTCCATTAATCCCGGCACCGGGGATATTCCGGCTTGGACCGCGACCACGCCCCTGCCCGAGCCGCTGTTTGACGCTGCGTCAACGGTCGCCGGGGGGAAAATTTGGGTTTGCGGGGGAGCGACTTCCACGACCGCCAAGGCCACGAATGTAGTTTACTTTGCAGGCATCAATCAAGCCGACGGCATGATTCCCACGTCCAGTGAGCGCGATACCTGGACCCGGGCCACGGATCTGCCCTCGCCGGTAAAATGGCATAATTTTGTTTCCTTCAACAATCATCTTTTGGTGGTCGGCGGCACCAACAATTCCGGTGTGCAAAAACAAATTATGACCGCCAATTTGGTGGACAACAAACAAAATATTTTATCATGGCTGCCCACGACCCCCATGTTCCTTTCCAACTACGGCGGCGGAGAACGCCCGAACTGGACCGGCCACTCATCGGTGTTGAAGGTTCCTTTGATGGATCAATCGTATTCCAGCAGCACCTCGGGAAACAAGCCTGTGGTATATGTCATAGGCGGAGGCCCCAACACGTTTTCGGCCTATGCTTCGGGAACCGGGGATACGACCAATCCGGCGGCCGCTTATTCAACCGTGTATCGTTCCAATGTGGACAGCAACGGCTCTTTGCAGAATTGGGCTTCGGACACGACCAATGGCGTGATCCCCATGGCTTCGGTATTGCAAACTTCCACCATGGCGGTCAATAATCAGGTCTATGTCATAGGCGGGGTAAATTCGGCCAATGCGTATATTTTTGCCGGAGCCGCTTCGCGTTCCGACACGGCTTTTTACGGCACCACGCCCACGGGCTGGTATCAAGCGCATGCCGACGCATTTTATGAAAACATCGGCGCCGGTTCCACAACGGGAAATTTTGAAGCCACCAGCTATATTCCAATCCGCGACCCTAATTGGATTCCGGCCAATAATAATCCAGTCGGAAGTCCCATCGTTTGCTATCAACCGCTGATCCGCTCAGCTTCGGTTTCCTACAATGATTATATTTACGTTTTGGGCGGTATTTCGCGCGTCAATCGTTTGCCGGTGGTTTCGTTTCCCGCGACAGGAACAAGCGATCCTGATGTCCAAAACCGGGTCTGGTATTGCATTCCCAATGCCAACGGAACCATCAATCCCGAAGGCGGGCCCGGAGGCTGGAAAACCACCACTCCATTGCCGGTCCGCATGTACGATATGACCGCGTGTGTGGCGAACAAACGCATTTATGTATTTGGCGGACGCGATTCTGGCATGGTGTCGGGAGCGACTATCGGCGGCGGGGTGAATGTTTATTACCCCACGGGTACACCGCCTATACCGTCCACACCTCCGCTAAGTTCCGTTTATTACGCCGCCATTAATACCGACGGGACCTTGGGGACCTGGACTGCCACCACACCCATGCTGTTGAATTTGGCGGAACATGCCGCGGTATTTACTTCCGGCCGGGTTTACATTATCGGCGGCAGCAGCGATGCCACCGGAGGCACGCTCCGGAATAGGGTGTTTTATTGCATGCCCAATGCTTCCACGGGCCAAATCCCCAATGCCGGATTTTACGGCACCTGGGAATTTACCACGACCTCGCTGGAACACCCGGTGGCAGGACATACGGCCGTGACCAGCAATGGGTATATTTATGTTTTGGGCGGCCGTTATGGCGAGCCGCATTCTTCCAATACTTATATGACCAGTATTTCAGACGTAGCTTATCAAAATTTCCAAACCTATGCCTGGGAAGGCACGTACGAACGCTTCATTGATTTGGATAAAGATCAATTTGTGGATACCCTGGATTGGCAGGCAATGCCCAACGGGGAAATATTCAGGCTCAAATGCCGCACCGGCATGGAACGCGGGCCCTGGTCTGATTGGAGTTTGGAGCAGACGGCTGGTCCGATCCTTATTCAACGCGCGGTTCGCTACCTTCATTATAAGGTGACGCTTCAGACCGCGCGCAATACGCCGGGTTCGGCCGTGACTCCTTTGGTGAATGAAGTGGATGTCAATTATTTTGGGTCCAAACGCATGGAGGAAGATTCGTTTCAAGTCAATCACAACCGGTTTGACCCCCAGGTGGAACCGCTCATGATTACATTCAAAACGCGGGCCGAATCCGTTTCGACCGTGATTATCCGGATTTATAATCTGGAAGGCGAAATGATCCGCCGCCAGGACATTGAGTTGCCGCCTGATACTCCTTTGCCGGCTACCGGTTTTTGGCAGTGGGACGGGACCAATGAAAATACCGAATATGTCGCAAATGGCGTCTATTTGGTGCAATACAATTGCGGAGATACCCATAAGACCCGTAAGGTGGTTGTTTTTAAACGTTAACCTGCGGTTGATTAAACCATACAAAGGAGCTTAAGATGCGTAAAGTTTTCATCGTGGTTATGATGGCGCTCTGGGCAGCGGGGAGCTTGGTTTACTATGCTGAAGCGCGCGGTGTGGGAACTTCCACGGCCAATTTTTTTAAAGCCGGGCGCAGCGCCCGGGCAACGGGCATGGGCGGTGCTTTTGTCGCCTTGGCCGATGATTTAAATTCAGTGGAGTGGAATCCGGCCGGTTTGTCGTTGCTTACCCCCAATATGTTCCATACTTCGTTTGAACATTTGTTCTGGTTTGGCGATGTGGAATACGAAGAGCTGACCATGGGCCAGAATTTGGGTGAAACCTACGGCGCCGCCGCGCAGATTTTATTCCGGCACATGCCCGATGTGGATAATGATCTGGAAGATGAGAAACCGTTGAAGGTTTTTGATTTAGCCGGGATTTTGGGATATGGTTTCCAGATTTCGAATTTTTCCGTGGGCCTGAATTTAAAATTTTTTCAATCGCATTTGGGGACCGAGGATCTTTACGGCGAAGCGGCGGACTTGGGGATTCTGGTATTTTTTGTGGAACGCAAAATTTCCCTGGGCGTTTCAATCCAAAATTTGGGACCGGATGTGAAAAGCGATTCCTTGCCGTTGAATATCCGCGGCGGTTTCGGATACAAGGACTTATTTGGCGAAAACAAGGAACACGGATTAAACATAGGGTTGGAATTGAATCAGCCGCTGGATAATAAATTGACCCTGGGCGCCGGCTTGGAATATTGGTACCGGCAAATGTTCGGACTCCGTTTTGGTTATCGCCAGCAAATGGGCGGCAATGACCTCCAAACGGATAATGCGGCCCAACGCATGAATTTCGGCGCCAGCGTGCGCTGGTCTGACCTGCAGCTGGATTATGCGTTTGTCCCGTATGCGGCGCTGGGCGGAACGCACCGGTTGGCGATAACGGCACACTATGGGCCTTTGAAGGATGAAATTGAAAAATAATGAGTGAATCGTTGGGGTGAGCACTCCGAATGGGAGGGAATGATCATGAGAAAAGGCGAAATGGCGGCTAAACGTTGGGATAAAGTATTTCGGGGAATTGGAATTATTGCCTGGTGCATGTTCCTGAATGCCGCGCCCGGGTATGCGGGCGGGGAAGGAACTACGGCTGCGCCTTTTCTGAAAATCGGAACCTCATCCCGTGCCGAAGCCATGGGGGGTGCATTCACGGCAGTTGCCAACGACGTGGATTCAAATTATTGGAATCCGGCGGGATTGACGCAATTGAAGCGAAGCACCATTGGTTTTACTCATTTGGAGTGGTTTGAAGGCATCCGGTATGAATATTTAACCTATGCGGATAAGTATGACTATATCGGCGCCATTGGCATAAGTTTGGGGTACCTCTATCTGGGCGATATTCCCAAAACTTTCGAGACGCCTACCGGCGATTATGATACCAACAGCAGCGGTACATTCGGCGCCGCCGACATGTTGGCGAGTTTGGCCTGGGCGGGGAATATGTTTGTGCGGGAAAATAAAATCGGTGTTGGCGTAAAACTCATCCAGGAAACCATCGACAGCAGCCAGTCATTCAGCGTGGGCTTGGATGTGGGGGATCAGCTTTTATTATCCAAAATGCGCTGGTATAAAAAATCCGCGGAAGAAAGTTGGACTGTGCGTTTGATTCCCAGTTCCGTGGGTGTTTCAATCAAAAATTTGGGCACGCCGGTAAAATATACCTATCAAAACGATCCTTTGCCCATGATGGCCCAGGCTGGGGTGGCATATCAGTTTTTAGATGATGATTTGACCTTTGCGCTGGACGGAGAGTACCGTGTTTCCGAGAGTTTGAGCACGATCCGCGCTGGTGCTGAATATTGGATCCGGACGGGACTGCAAACCGGTCCGGATGAAACCTTTGACCTTGCCTTGCGCGCAGGATACCGCACGGGTTTTGATGCCTCATCGGCACCGGGTTTTTCCGTCGGAGCCGGTTTGATATTTTCATCCTTGGGATTGGATTACGTATTCATGCCCTTTGGTGATTTGGGTGTAACCCACCGCGTTTCACTGAAATTCTCCTGGGGCGAGGTCTTGAAAGACAAAGTTGCCAAACGCAGGCATGTGGTGAAGAAACAATTAAGCGCTTCCGAACAAGCTTTGCAGGAAACGGCCGACGAAATGATGAAAACCAAAAAGAGTATGGAAGGCAAAGTGGTGGTCAAGAAATCCCAGTCCAATAAACGCGAATTAACCGAGGTTGAAGCCAAACGTCCGGAAGGCGAAGGTGTGGCCAAGGAAGCTCAGTCGTCCGGCGCGGATATTGCAGTACAAAAGGGCAGCAACAACGTTTCCCCGATATCCAAATCAGCGGTTTTACAGGGCACGGGTTCCAAAACCGACACTTCTGCGCTGATTGCACAAATTACCAAGGGTGCGAAATCCGGAGCCGGTGCGCGTACGCAAAGCCAGTATATGCGCCGCACCTCGGATGACGTCGTGCGCGCCGCCAAACAGGAAGCTGAAGTGAAGAATACGGCGTTTGATGATGTGGAAGCGGCCGCTCTGGAAGAAACGAAACAAACCAAGTCCAAAGACGCCAAAATGGTCACAAAGACAACGGTGTATTTTGCCAAAGACAGCGAGAGTTTGAACGACAAATACCTGTTTGCCTTGGATCAAATTTCGGTTACCTTTGACCGGAATCAACAGCGCACCATTTTAGTCCATGGCTATGCTTCCAGTGATGAAAAGGACGCCAATGCCTTGTCCTTGAAACGGGCCAAGGCCGTTAAGGATTATTTTGTGCAAATAAAGAGCATGCCCAGCAATAAGATTTCGTTAAAAGGTTTTGGCGATAAAGATCCGGCGGCGGGCAATGATTCCGAAAAAGGCCGGGCCATGAACCGCCGCGTTCGCGTGCAAGTAATTACTTCGGGCAATTAACCGACACTTTTACTACTGAGGGAGGAGTCTATGAGCCCATTTAAAAATCTCTTCGGGAAGGGCGAAGGATCCGAGGAAGCTTCAACATCCGAAGAGGAACGTAAAGAATCCAAGCTCGTTAGTTCCTATAATCTGACCTATGATCAGATTAAAAAACAGGAAATGGGCGAAGAAACTCCGGCTGCGGAAACGGCGGAGGAGGGCGGTCACGCGGCCGCTAAAAAGAAACCCTCCAATCGGTTTGCGCGCCTGACGTCGCAATTTAAAAAAGTCGACGTGCAGGATCAAATTGAGCAGATCAAGGATCAGGGCCAGCGGGTTACGGGCATTCTGGAGTGGTTCCGCAATCACAAGGCCGTCAGCATCGGATTGGCCGTGGTTTTGGCGGGAGTTTTGGTCTGGGCCTTGTCGCATTTTCTCTTTGCGAAAAAAGACAGCAAGTCCGGCGAGGGCACCGGGGTTGAAGTTTCGGAGGCCGGCAGCCAAGTCAAGGTTTTGAAGATCACCAAAACGGATTTTTCCGATTCCATTCTGGCCATGGGTACCGTGAAGGGATTTGCCCAGGTGAATCTGGGTTTTCAAATTTCCGGCACCGTATCGGCGTTTAATTTCCGCGAAGGGGATGAAATTAAAGCCGGGCAAATTATTCTTCAGCTTGATCCTCAGGAACAAATGCTGAAATATGAAGAAGCCAAAGTCAACTACAACAACGTGCAGGCACTGTACGATTTGGGGGCGGTTATTCCCCTGAAGCTGCAGGAAGCGAAAATTAAATTGGACTTGGCTCAGGC
This sequence comes from Candidatus Goldiibacteriota bacterium, assembly GCA_020052235.1. Taxonomy (GTDB): domain Bacteria; phylum Oederibacteriota; class JAAXVQ01; order JAAXVQ01; family JAAXVQ01; genus JAAXVQ01. Next base: position 25,436 of record JAGVPM010000067.1, on the reverse strand, counting down.
TGATTTGGCCAAAACGGCCATTGTGGCTCCCACGGACGGCATTTTGGGCAGCCGCGAAGTGGAAGTGGGAAGCGCCGCCAACCCCAACATGAAAGTTGCCACATTTTTGGACATCAATGACGTATTTGCCGAAGTGGGCATCATGGAACGCGAAATCAACAAAGTGGTCGTAGGGCAGGACGTAAAGATAAATATCGATGCTTATCCGGATTTGGATTTCGGCGGGACCGTCACCAACATAGCGCCCATGGTCAAAGGCAAAAGCAAGACCCTGAGTGTGAAAGTTCAGATCGCCAACCCGTACCGGCTTTTGCTGCCGGGCATGTTCGTGCGCGTAAGAATTAAAATTTTCCAGGCTAAAAATGCCATTATCATTCCCAGGCCGGCTTTGAGGAAAGTTAAAGGCGCTTACCACGTATTTACGGTAAACCAGAATAATAAGGCGGAGTTTAAAACCGTAAAACTTGGCTATGTAACCACCGACAATGTTCAAATTACGGAAGGCCTGAATGAAGGCGATTTGGTGGTTGTGGAAGGCATGGAAGAATTGAAAGACGGCGCCAAAGTCCAAGTTATGGAATACCAGAGTACGTCGTTTTAAATGGAACTTTGGAATGCAGCGCCCTGCGGCTTGCCGCAGGGTATCGGATATCATGCCCCGAGCATCCTTTATTTATCCCGCCGCAGGCGGCAGGTTTTTAATAAGCGAAGGGGTATAAAATAACTTGGCTGGTCTACCTGATTTTGCCGTTCGAAAACCGGTTACAGTGGCGATGATTTTTATCGCGGTTATTTTGCTGGGGATCATCTCCTACATGCGTTTGCCGCGGGAATTATTTCCGCCCATTACGTATCCGCAATTGACCGTGGTCACCAACTATGAAAACGCGGCCCCGGAAGAAATCGAGACGCTCATCACCAAGCCGGTTGAGGAAGCCTGCAGTTCCGTCAACAATGTAAAGCGTATTTCATCGACCTCCAAAGAAGGCGTTTCCCTGGTTATGTTGGAATTCGGCTGGGGAACTTCCATGGATTTTGCGGCCTTGAATGTGCGCGAAAAGATCGATTTGGTGAAGGAAAAGCTGCCGCGTGAAGCTGAAGACCCGGTGGTTATGAAGTTCAATCCTTTTGAATTGCCGGTATTGACATTGTCAGTGTCGGCCAAAATGCCGATCCATGAAATTCGTGAAATTGCTAAAAAGGTCATTAAAAATCAGATGGAAAAGGCCGAAGGCGTGGCGGCGGTTCAGATCAACGGCGGTTTGGATCGTGAGATTTTAATTACCCTGGATTTGGGGCGTTTGGCCGCAACCCGGCTTTCACCCCTGGCGGTTTTGGATGCTTTAAAAAATTCGAACATCAACTATCCGGCCGGAACCATTCACGGCCATTTTTATGATTATCTAATCCGCACCATGGGTGAATTTACCAAATTGGATGAGATTTCCGCCGCGCCGGTGGGTTTGGATAAAAGCCAGGAATATGAAGCCAATGAACAGCAGGAATTGGCCATCAGCCAAAGCTCGCTGACCGAAGCGGCGGATGATCCCAAGCGCCAAACCGACAACCGGGTGGTTATTCTGTCCGATATAGGCAAAGTGGAAGATACGTTCAAGGAAAAAACCTCCATTTCACGCTATAATGGCAAGGAAAATATATCCATTACCATTCAAAAGCAAGCCGGCGCCAACACCCTGGAAGTGGTTGAGAATATTAAAAAGGCCTTGGCGAAAATCCAGGGAGATTTGCCCAAGGGACAGCGCATAAAAATAATCACTGTCTATGACCAATCAGTATTTGTGCGCCAATCCATCAACCGCGTGATTGAAGATGCCGTCATCGGCGGTATTTTAGCCTTCATCGTGATTATGATTTTTTTAAGGAATTTGACCGCCTCGGTGATTGTAGTTACCGCCATCCCGATATCGATCTTGGCCACGTTTTCGCTGATGTATTTTCAGGGCATAACGCTGAACATGATGTCCTTGGGCGGTTTGGCCCTGGGTGTCGGCCGTTTGGTGGATGATGCGATTGTGTGCATTGAAAATATTTACCGCCATTGCGAATTGGGTTTGAAACCCAAGGAAGCGTCGGTGGTGGGAGCCAATGAAGTTTCCGCCGCGGTTATTGCATCCACCTTCACTACGGTCACGGTATTTTTACCCATGGTTTTCGTGCAGGGCGTGGCCGGCCAATTGTTCTCCCAATTGGCGTTGACCGTAACCTTTGCCTTGTTGGCTTCCCTGGGCGGCGCCATGTTGCTTATTCCCATGTTGGTTTCGCAAGGCGGGGAAGGCCAATTGAAGGAAGTGAAGTTTTTGAAGTTTTGCGAGCCTATTTTGCACTCGGTCGATGTATTTTTTTCCGTGGCTCTGGCGCAATTTTTGAAAAGAAAGTTGTTTAATCTTTTTATTATTTTCCTGCTTTTTTTAGGCAGCTTGCTTTTGGCCATCCCCTTAAAAAAGGAATTCATGCCCAAGGTGGATCAAAGCCAATTTATCGTTAAATTGAACCTGCCGACCGGAGCACTGTTGAGAGTGACCGACGAAGCTGCGGGCAAACTGGAGATGGTTTTAAAAACCATACCGGAGATCCATGATTATTCTTTGACGATCGGCTCGTCCAAAGACGATGTCACCCAGGCGGCCGATGCCATGGGCCCGCATCAGGCGCAATTTATGGTGAATCTGAACAAGGAACGCGAACGGAGCACGGCCGATGTGGTGCAAGAAGTTAAAAATAAAATGGATAAACAGGATACGGGCCCCGCGCGTTTTGAATACATGGTCCAAGACAGCGCTTTGCAAGTGTCGGCTTTCAGCGGCGGAGCGCCGGTGGTCATTGAAATCAAGGGCAAGGATTTGGCTTTGATGAAGAAATTGACCAAGGATGTTGAGGCGCTTATTAATGATGTTCCGGGCATTTTTGGCGTGAAAAACAGCATGGTGGAAGAAGCGCCCGAGACCAAAGTTTACGTCCAACGCGACAAGGCGGCGCTGTACAATCTTTCCGTGGACGATATTTCCCGCACGGCTAAAATTGCCATCAAAGGCACGGCCGATACCAAATTTAAGGAACCGGGACAGGACGAAGTGGATATTCGCGTCCGTTTGCGCTCGGAAGACCGCAAAACGGTCGGGGATTTGCGCCAATTGCTTATTCACTCCCCGCTGGATGTGGATGTGCCTTTGAACGAATTGGCCTATATTGGCATTGGCGTGGGGCCCTCGGAGATCAAACGCAAAGACCGCCAGCGCTTCGTCATGGTGACTGCCAATATTTACAAGCGCGGTTTAACCGAGGTGGTCAAAGAGGTGCAGGAACGGTTAAAAACCCTGGCTTTGCCCGAGGGGTACTATGTGGCGCTGGGCGGCGAAAGCGAGCAAATGCAGGAATCATTCAACAGCTTGGCGTTTGCGCTTTCCTTGGCTATTTTGCTGGTCTACATGATCATGGCTTCCCAGTTTGAATCCTTGATCCAGCCGTTCATTATCATGTTTACCGTACCGTTATCTTTGATCGGTGTTATGAGCATCCTGTTTTTGTCGAATACGCCTTTATCCATCGTGGCCATCATTGGGATGATCATGTTGATCGGTATTGTGGTATCCAACGGTATCATTCTTATTGATTACACCAATATTTTGCGGGAACGGGGTGCTTCCGCCCTGGATGCGGTTGTTCAAGCCAGCCGGACCCGTTTACGGCCGATTTTAATGACAGCGTTATCCACCATTATCGCGCTGGTGCCATTGGCTTTGGCCATTGGCGAGGGTGCGGCCTTGATGGCGCCGTTGGCCATTACGGTTATCGGCGGCTTGACGTCATCAACGTTTTTAACGGTCATCGTCATTCCGGCCATTTATCTGATTGTGGATGAAATGATGGTTAAATTAAAGCGTATGAAAAAGCAGGAAGTGTAGGGGGCGCGCGTGGGATTACCTACGTTTTCCATAAAAAGACCGGTTACCGTATCCATGGTATTCCTTGGGATTACCATCATGGGTGTTATTTGCTTCACGCGCCTGCCCGTGGAACTGATGCCCAATACCAGTTATCCCGTGGTGACCATCAATGTGGAATATCCGGGAGTTCCTCCGACCGAAGTGGAAAGCATGGTAACCACGAAAGTCGAGGATGCGGTATCTACCGTCGCGCGCTTGAAAAGCGTGGAATCCTCCTCGGAGGACGGCAAATCTGAGACCATTCTGCAATTTGAACCCGGCACGGACATGAATTTTGCCGCCTTGGAAGTCCGGGAAAAATTTTCGCGTGTTCGGAATAAATTGCCCCAGGGCATTCGCAAGCCTATTTTGGGAAAATACGACGTCGCGGATGCCCCGGTCATGATTATGGCGTGTTTGTCCGAAACCATCCAGACCGAAGAAGTGCGCCGTTTGGTGGACTTGACCTTGAAGGAAGCCCTGGGCCGCGTTTCCGGAGTTTCAAACGTGGAAGTTTCCGGCGGACGCGAACGGAAAATTCTGGTGGAAGTCGATCAGTCGCGCCTGCAATCCTACGGCATTTCCATAGAACAAATCGTGAAAGTATTGCACGACAACAACGTCAATTTAATGGCCGGGAATCTGGACAAAGGCAATTTTAAATATTTGGTCCGCACGGTGGGTCAGTTTAAAACCGTGGAAGGCTTGAAGAAGATAGGGCTGGTTTCCAATGAAGACGGTCAGGTGCTGACCCTGGGTGATGTGGCCAGCGTGCGTGATTCCTATTTGGAAGCAGCCGGGTATGCCCGCTATGACACGGCTCCCACAGTATCCATGTACATACATAAAGAGCGGCAAGCCAACACTATTCAAGTCTGTGAAGGCATTAACGCCGCCATGGAAAAATTGAAAGACAATTTACCCAAAGGCATTCGGACGGTCATGGTTTTGGATCAATCCGTTTCCATTAAAAAAGCCATCAATAGTGTTAAAAAATCTTTGGTGGAAGGCGCGATGCTTGCCACTCTGATTTTGGTTATCACTTTGGGAAGCCTCCGGAGCCCGATTATAATTGCCTTGAGCATTCCCTTGGCGGTTATCGGCACGTTTATTCCCATGTTTTTCCAACACATCACGCTTAACACCATGACGTTGTCCGGCTTGGCTTTGGCTTGCGGAAGCTTGGTGGACGGTTGCGTGGTGGTATTGGACAGTATTTTCAAAAAGTGCGACGAGGGGATCCCTATTCATGAGGCTTGTATTGTAGGGAGTGAAGAGGTCGGGTTTGCCATTGTATCTTCGTACATTACCTCCATTGTCGTGTTCGTGCCGATTATTTTTGTTAATCAGGAAATCCGGCTTTTATATTCCGGTTTGGCCATGACCGTGATTTATTCCCATATCATGTCCATGGTGGTATCCCAGACACTGATGCCGATGCTGGCCAGTAAATTTTTAACCGCGCCGCCTGCGCCGGATTTGCATTGGTATGACAATGCCCGGCCCAGCCTAAAAAAGATATTTTTCACCACCTACCGGCGCACCTTGGCTTTGGCCATCCGTTTTCGTTATTACTTCCTGGGCATTGTTATTCTGCTGTTGGCCTTGGCGGTTTATCTGAATACGAAAATCGGCTCGGAATTCATGGGGAGCATGGAAGAAAACAAAGTGAATGTCAACTTGACGCTCCCGTCCGGAACAAAATTGGATATTTCCAATGGCTTGGTCAAACGCATTGAGAAATTTTTAGCCCAAGTTCCGGAAATTAAAAGCATTTCTTCATTAGTGGAGCAAAACCGTTCGGAAATCCATGTTGAGTTTTTACCCATGGCACAGCGTAAACGGTCCACCAAGGAAATTTTGGATGAATTGCGCCCTAAATTGGGGCAATTTCGTCCCGCCTATGTGTATTTCGAAGAACAACAGCAAACCGGGGGTAAAGGCATAATTTTGGATTTGTTCGGTTATGATTACGTGCTGTTGAAACAGTTGGCGGTTTCAATCGCCAATAAAATGGAATCTTTGCCGGGATTTACGGATTGCCGTATTCGTATGAAGGAAGGCCGGCCTGAAATGCGTTTTCAGGTGGACAAAGTCAAGGCCATGCAATTTGATCTGAAAGTCCAGCAGTTGGCCGAAGAAATCAATACGCAGATGCGCGGCGTGATCGGGACTCAATTTCACACCGAAGGTGAGGAAATTGAAACTATTGTGCGTATTCAGGAAAAGGACCGTAAGACCCTGGATGATATTAATAAATTAACCGTGACTTCCCAGAATGGGGATCAAATTTATCTTACTCAAATAGGTGCGTTTTCGCCGGGGTTGGGGCCGTCGGAAATTTGGCGGAAAAATAAGTCGCGCATGATTCAGGTATCGGCCACGGTCGCGACCGACTTGGGATCGGCGGTAAAAAAAGTCCGCGAAGCCTTGTCCGGAGTGGAATTTCCCAAAGGTTATTACTATCGCTTCGGCGGGAATTTTGAGAAAATGACCGAGAGCAATAAACAATTGACCATGGCGGTTATCTTGACGGTTTTATTGGTTTACATGGTCTTGGCGGCTTTTTTTGAATCGTATTCCCAACCCATCATTATTATGGTATCCGTGGCCATGGCGGTCATTGGCGTGGTGATTGCCCTGTATCTAACCGGGAAACCCAAAAGCGTGGGTGTGTTTATAGGGATGATCATGCTGACGGGCATGGTGGTTGGTCCTGCGATTATTTTGGTGGATCAGATTAATTTGTTGATTTCGCAGGGGGTTAAACAAAAGAAAGCCATTTTGGCGGCTTCACAAAGCCGTTTGCGCCCGATTTTTATGACCACGGCCACGACTTTGTTGGGATTGCTGCCCACGGCCTTTGATAAAAGTGAAGGGTCCAATTTATGGTCGCCGTTGGCCATTACCACCGTCGGTGGGCTTATTTCCAGCACGATTTTAACCTTGTTGTTTATCCCCAGTATTTATTTGATTTTTAACGATATTGGGCGCTTATTTAGAGCCGTATTCACGTGGATTGGAACCAGGGTTTTTAAAATGGAAAAAATATCCGGAGTTGCGAACCCGGAACCTGATGCAATAGTGAAAAATCATTGAGCAGAGGAGAAAATTGTATGCGGCGCTGGTTGCTTGTATTGCTGGCAACAATTTGTTTTGTTACCGGATTAATATCCTGGCCATTGGCGGTTTCAGCTGCAAAAGAAACCGCGGATGATCAAATTGACGAAGTATATTTGGATGAAGAAAGTGCCGATGAAGAAGAAGCTGCTCCGGCGCCCACACCCGCACCGGCTCCGGAAAAGAAAGCCGCAGCCGCCAAACCTGCTGAACCGGAGCCTACACCGGCCCCAACACCGGCGCCTTCTTTAAAAGTGGAACTGAAGAAAGAAAAAGAACCGGAAGCGCCTAAAAAAATATCGAAAAAAATGGATGCGGCTGAAGAAGAATTTTTAGAAGAAGAAGCGGGCATTGCACCTGAAGAACGCGCCGCACCCAAACAAAAAGAAATCAAGAGCGAAGAATACGAGGTTTTAACCCCCGAGGGTGAAGAAGGCGGTTTTGCCGAAGGCGAAGGTGAATTTGAAGATAAAAGGGAGATAACGGAAGTCGAAACCGCCATGGCCGAGGCTGAAAAAATCCCGAGTATTTTAACGACCTTGGAGGAATGCAAGCGCGTGGCTTTGCTGAATGACCGGCGGGTTCAGGTTGCTTTAAAACAAATGAAATATGAGCAGTGCAAGGTCCGGGAAGCTGAACGCGGTTTCTTGCCTCAGGCCAAAGGAACGTGGGAACGCGGAGAAGGCACCACGGCCAACCAACAAAATACGACTCAGGATACGCAGTTTAACAGCTTGAAATATGGAATTGAAACCGAACAGATTATTTTTCAAGGCGGCAAACTGGTCTATACCCTGAAGCAAAATAAAAATAATTTGGAAGTCGCCAAGAAAAAATATCATCAGGCACGGCAGGAGATTATTCAAAAAGTTGAAAAAGCCTATTACAACCTGGTGAAAGCACAGATGATTTTTGAAGTTCAGACCGATTTGTCAAAAGCCGCGGAATCGGCTTTGGCATTTTCCCGCGAAGCCTACCGTCAAGGGCTGAATTCCTACCACGAATTTTTAAATGTCCAGTCCCAGACCGACCAAACGTATTACCAATTGATGTCGTATCAGCAGGACATCACTTTAAATGAATTGGCCTTGCGGCAGGCCTGCAACATTGATTCGAGCATCGGCATTCAAATTGACGCGGTATTGACCTTTACCGACTTTAATTTTAACTATTCTCTGGATGAGTGTTTGGAATTGGCGTTTAAAAATCGCCCGGATTTGGCAGTCAACGAATTGACGACCTTGTCGGATTATTATGGGATCAAAGTGGCGATGGCCGACGGTTGGCCGAAGATTACGTTTAACGGCACCGTAGGCAAAAACGGCCAGGTGCAACAAGGCCAGAAGTTTGAATTGACCGATGAGTGGGAAGCAAAACTCCAAGCTGCTTGGATGCTCGGCGCCAATTCCGGACAATACACCTATGATAAAAAGAAAACCATGCCGAAAACCATCGGCGCTACGGATAATACCAAAGCGTCATTGACCCATACGGCAAGTTTTGCCATTTTTGATAAAATGGAGAATTTTTCCAACGTGGCCAAAGCCCGGGTTCAGCAAGCCACCACCGAGGCGGATTTGGTTGAACTGCGGGGAAAAGTTGCCAATGAAGTGGAAGAAAATTATTTTAATTATCAAAAGGCCATGACCATGGTCACGGCCTCGCTCTCTAAAATTAAATTTAGGGAAAAGGACTTGGAAGTAAACCGGGCCAAGCAGATGATGGACGAAGTCCCGCTTTCACAGGTATTGACTTCGGAATTGCAATTGGGCGAAGAACGCGTTAATTATGTTAAGGCGCTTGCGGACTATTATATCGCCATCTCCGGGCTGTTCAAAGCCATGGGGTTGGCGAAATAAGATACCTTGCAATAAGCCGAAAGGTAAATTGTCCTGTGTAGGGAACGGTTTTAAACCGTTCCCTACAAATTTTCAACCCTTTTTTCTCAATGCTTGACACCTGCCTGGAAGTTTGTATAATGATCCGATATTGATTTGAAAGGGGTATTCTTTTATGGATAAATCCATAAAAATTGGAATGTTGGGGTGGGGCACTGTAGGTACCGGGGTCACCAAAATATTCCAAAAAAGCCCGGAATTATTGGCGCAACGCGCCGGAGTTCCGTTGGAACTTAAGCGGATTGCGGATTTGGACATCAAACGGGACCGGGGCGTTACGGTAGCTCCAGGGGTTTTGACCACCCAGGCCATGGATGTGATCAATGATCCGGAAATCCAGATTGTGGTTGAATTAATCGGCGGTCAAGAACCGGCCCGGACCTTTATTCTGCAAGCTTTGAAAGCCGGGAAACACGTGGTGACGGCCAACAAAGCCCTGTTGGCCAAGTGTTGGGATGAAATTCACAGCACGGCCCACCGGGCCTCTGCCGAGCTGTATTTTGAAGCTTCGGTCGGCGGGGGGATTCCCGTGGTTCAGGCATTGAACGACGGATTGGCCGCCAATCATGTTCGGGGTATTTACGGTATTATCAACGGCACTTCAAATTATATTCTAAGCGAAATGGCCAAAGGGGAAGATTACCAAGCCACTTTAGCCAAAGCTCAGCAGAAAGGTTATGCCGAAGCGAATCCCACCTTGGATGTTGAAGGCGGCGACACCATGCATAAATTGGTGATCTTATCGTCTTTGGCATTCGGCCAATGGGTCAGGCCTGAAGATGTTTATGTCGAAGGAATTACGCGTATTTCAGCCCAGGATATTACCTATGCCCGGGAAGAATTTGACCGTGTCATAAAACTGTTGGGCATTGCCAAGCAAACACCCGATGGGCGTATTCATGTGCGGGTTCATCCCACCCTCGTCCCATCGTCGCATCTTTTGGCTTCCGTGAACGGGGTTTACAATGGGATTTTCATCATTGGCGACGCAGTCGGCCCTACCTTGTTCTATGGGAAAGGCGCCGGGGAAATGCCTACGGCCTCGGCCGTGGTTTCGGATATTATTTTTATTTCGCGCAACATCCACATGAATGCCGCCGGAAAAGTGCCGAGTGTGTATTATCATCCGGAAGAACAAAAACAATTAGTGCTGGCACCCATGGAAGAATTAATTTCCGAATACTATTTGCGTTTCAATGTGAGGGATGAGGCCGGAGTGATTGCGAAAATTTCCGGAGTTTTGGGTGAACGCGGGATTTCCATTGCTTCGGTTATCCAAAAAGCCCGCAAAGAAGGCGACATGGTGCCGATTGTAATTATGACCTATGAGGCGCGCGAAAAAGATATTCGCGAAGCTTTGGCCGAGATTGATAAACTTCCGGTTGTCATGCAACCGACGTTAAAGATCCGAGTGGAGAATCTTGATGAATAATCCCGGCTTGATAGAAAAATATCGTAAGTATTTGCCGGTTTCAGCCAAAACACCCGTAGTCACCTTAAATGAAGGCGAAACGCCTTTGGTGCATGCTCCTTCGTTGACCCGTTTGGCAGGCGTGCCTCTGAAAGTCTATTTGAAATTTGAAGGCGCGAATCCCACCGGATCGTTCAAGGATCGTGGTATGACCATGGCCATTACCAAAGCCAAGGAGGCAGGAGCCAAAGCTGTAATCTGCGCCTCCACGGGCAACACTTCGGCCTCGGCCGCAGCTTACGCTGCACGTGCCGGAATGGCGTGCTATGTGATCTTGCCTAAAGGTGCCATTGCACTCGGTAAGTTGGCCCAGGCTATGATGCATGGCGCCAAAGTCATTGCCATTGACGGCAATTTTGACCACGCCTTGGAGATCGTCAAGGAAATTTCCGGGAAATACGACATCACGCTCGTGAATTCAATCAATCCTTACCGGATCGAAGGGCAAAAAACCGGTGCGTTTGAAATTGTGGAACAATTAAACAACCAAGCACCGGATTTTCATTTTATTCCCGTGGGCAATGCAGGCAATATCACGGCCTATTGGAAAGGGTATAAAGAATACAAACAATTGGGGATCATTTCGAAGTTGCCAAAAATGATGGGATGGCAAGCGGCACTGTCAGCTCCCATTGTGAAAGGGCATCCCATTGAGAATCCGAAGACTTTGGCTACGGCCATAAAAATCGGCAATCCCGCTTCCTGGAAAATGGCGGTTGCTGCCCGGGATGAATCCTTTGGGCTGATCGGATCCGTGACCGATGATCAGATTGTTTCCGCCTATTGTCATTTGGGGAAAATTGAAGGTGTGTTTTGCGAGCCTGCTTCTGCTGCTTCAGTCGCCGGTTTCATTAAATTGGCCAAAGCCGGGTATTTTAAAAAAACGGCCCCAAAAGGCGGGACCGCAGTTTGTATTTTAACTGGTCATGGATTAAAAGACCCGGATCGCGCAGTGGCAGTATCCTTGAAACCTGTAACTTGTAAAGCGGAAATGAATGCCGTACTCAAAGTCATGGGTCTTAAAGCCCGGTTGAAGAAAAAAGGTTAATTTACGATGAAGTATCTATTGGTAGTTGGAGATGGAATGTCGGATCGTCCTTTGGCCGGCTTGGGCCAAAAGACGCCGCTGCAAGCGGCTAAAACCCCGCATATGGATTTTCTTGCCCAAAACGGCGTGGTGGGAACCGCCCACACCCTCATGCCGGGCTTTCCCCTGGGATCGGATGTCGCCAATTTAATTGTTATGGGATACGATCCGCGCAAATATTATTCCGGCCGCGCTCCCTTGGAAGCGGCCAATATCGGCGTTGAATTGGCATTGGCGGATGTGGCTTTCCGCGTGAATTTAGTAACCATTAAGAATGGAATCATGGATGATTATTCCTGCGGGCATATCCCAACCGATGATGCCAAACCGTTGATTAAAATGTTGGGTGACAAACTGGGGGATAAAAAAATAACCTTTTACCCGGGCACCAGTTACCGGCATTTGTTGGTTTGGAAAAATGGTCCGTTGGAAGCACGCTGCACGCCGCCGCACGATATTTCCGGTAAGCCGATTTCCGAACATTTGCCCAAAGGCGCGCGCCATGCCGAAGTGGTGCGCTTGATGGAGGATTCGCAGTTTTTATTGGAAGGCCATGAAGTCAACCGGGAACGCCGCCGTGAGGGTAAGCCGCCGGCGAATATGATTTGGTTGTGGGGCCAGGGTAGAAAGCCGCAAATGCCGACCATGACCGAACGGTTTCAAATTACCGGCGGTGTTATTTCCGCTGTTGATTTGATCAAAGGCTTGGGAATTTATGCCGGGTTGCAGGTGATTGCCGTTCCGGGAGCGACCGGTTATTTGGATACCAACTATGTGGGCAAAGCCGAAGCGGCGCTTAAAGTTTTGAAAAAACATGATTTCGTTTTTGTCCATGTTGAAGCCCCCGATGAGGCCGGGCATAATGGGGATGTGGCCGGTAAAATTCAGGCCATCGAGGATTTTGATGCCAAAGTGATCGGTACCCTGTTAAAAGGCTTGGAAGGCCGCGAGGATTTTCGCATGTTGGTTCTGCCGGACCATCCCACACCCCTGGAAGCCCGTACCCATGTGGATGAACCGGTGCCTTTTGTTTTGTATCAACCCGGCGGTGAAAAAAACGGGGCAACGGCTTACGATGAGGATCAGGCCAAGGCTTCGGGAAAACATCTCGAAGAAGGCTGGCGTTTAATGGAATATTTAATTCAAGGCAAGTGGCCGGCAGATTTATGAGTTTGAAGGAGGCTTGAAGGCGTGAAATTAATTGTTATGAAATTCGGGGGCGCCACGGTGGCAACCCCAGAAGCAATGAAACAAGTGGCGCATAGGATTTTTGAAAAAAAATCCCAGGGATACGATGTGGTGGTTGTGGTCTCCGCGCCCGGGGATATGACAGATGATTTGATTGCCAAAGCCAAAGCCATTACCGAAACCCCGGATGAACGGGAATTGGATATGCTCTTGGCCACCGGGGAGCAACAATCCATTGCCTTGATGGCCATTGCTTTGAAATCGCTCGATTGCGACGCCATTTCCTTTACCGGGCCTCAGGTAGGCATTGTTACGGACGATGCCCATACCAAAGCCAGAATTGTTAAAATGGGCGGCGAGAAGATCCAAAAAGCCCTGCATTTGGGCAAGGTGGTCATTGTTGCAGGTTTTCAAGGTGAGACCGAAGAAGAGGAAATAACCACCTTGGGCCGCGGCGGTTCCGATTTAACGGCAGTAGCCTTGGCCACGGCGTTGAATGCTGAGATTTGCGAATTTTATAAAGACGTGGACGGCGTTTATACGGCCGATCCCCGCGTGGTTAAAAGCGCTTCGAAATTATCCTACATTTCTTATGATGAAATGTTGGAGATGGCGAGCTTGGGCGCCCAAGTTTTATTTAACCGTTCTGTGGAATTTGCCAAGAAAAATAAAATTGCACTGCACGTACGTTCCAGCACCAAACCCGATACGGGCACGATGATTACTGAGGAGGTAAAGCTAATGGAAGGTGTTGTCGTCTCCGGCGTTACGTATACCAAAAATGAGGCCAAGTTGACCATTCTGTGGGTTCCCGACCGCCCGGGCATTGCAGCCAAAGTTTTCGGACGTTTGGCGTCGGAAGATTTAAATATTGATGTGATTGTCCAGGATGTTTCGGAAGATGGGACGACCAACATTTCCTTTACCATATCCAAACAGGATTTGACGCGGGCCAAGGGAATTGTGGAGAAATTGGTTCAGGAATTGGGCGCCAAAGGATTTCAAGCGGATGAGCATGTGGGCAAAGTGAGCGTGATCGGCGTGGGCATGCGGACGCATTCGGGCGTGGCCGCGGCTATGTTTGAAGCTTTGGCTGAAAAGGGCATTAATATTCAAATGATTTCAACTTCGGAAATTAAAATTTCCTGCATTGTGTCCGAGGAACGGGTGGAAGAAGCCGTGCGCGCCATTCATGAGAAATTTAAGCTTTCGAATTTGACTTAGGAGCACACTATGTTGGGTGTTAATGATCAAACGTTTGAAAGCGAAGTGTTAAAATCACCGCTTCCGGTATTGGTGGATTTTTGGGCTCAATGGTGCGGGCCCTGCCGTATGCTAAGTCCGGTGGTTGAGGAATTTGCCAAGGAATTTGCCGGACGCATCAAGGTGGTAAAATTGGATGTGGATGCGAACCATAATACCGCCAGCCGGTTTGCCATCCGGTCCATTCCATCTTTGTTGTTTTTTAAACATGGGCAGTTGGTGAATCAAATCATCGGCGCCTGCACCAAATCCCAGATTGCTCAAGTGGCAGAGGAAGTCCTTGGATAATTCAACCTCAATTCATTCGGAAATAAAGCAAAACTCCCGGCAAACTCCATGCGACGTATTGATTATCGGAGCGGGCCCGGCAGGGCTGACCGCCGGTTTGTATGCCGCCCGGGCAGGCCGTTCGGTTTTGCTGATGGAACAGCTGTCACCCGGCGGCCAAGCGGCCACGACCTGGAGGGTGGACAATTATCCTGGCGTCCCGCAAGTGAATGGAATGGATTTAATGATGCGCATGGATGAGCAGGCGCGCGGTTTTGGCGTGGAGGTCATCAGCAGCCAAGCCGCGGCTTTGGAACCGGCAACCACCGGCGCGCCACACCAGGTGATGACGTCCTCAGGGCCATTATGGGCCCGGACCGTGATTATAACCACCGGTGCGATTCCCAAACTCTTAAGTATTCCCGGCGAAAGCGAATTTCGTGGACGCGGGGTTTCCTATTGTGCAACCTGCGACGGTGCTTTTTTCCGGGATCAACCTGTGGCGGTCATCGGAGGCGGCAATACGGCCTTGGAGGAAGCGGAATTTTTAACCCGGTTTGCATCTAAAATTTATTTAGTGCACCGCCGGAATGAATTTCGCGCCGACAAGATTATCCAGCAACAGGTGCTGAATCACCCAAAAATTGAAGTGGTCACCCCATACATACCCAAGGAAATTCGCGGCAGCCGGGAAGTTACAGGGTTGTTGCTGGAAGAACGCGGCAATCAAAATTGCCGCGAGTTGGAAGTTAAAGGCGTTTTTATATTTGTGGGTTTGACCCCGCAGACCGATTTCTTGAAATCAGTCATCACCTTGGATCAAGACGGTTATATTGTTACCGGACCGGATTTGACCACCTCCGTATCAGGCGTGTTTGCCGCCGGGGATTGCCGGGCTAATTATTCAAAACAGATCATCGTGGCGGCAGGCGAAGGCGCGGTGGCGGCAATCATGGCGGATCGCTACCTGCAAAATCAAAGTCACGTCTAGACATAACTGCGGCCTGAAACAGGATTTTACCGCAGAGGCGCAGAGGACGCAGAGAAATGATGGGGAAATGAAAATCTTTTCTGCGAATAAAATACTCTGCGATCTCTGCGCCTCTGCGGTAAAAAAAGTTATTTGCTGACGCGCCTTTACTTGGATTTTTGGATGTGGTAATATCCCAGGGTTGTTTTTAAGCGTAATGAACTTGAGGAGGGAAATATGTTATTGGCTAAACGAATTCAAAAAGTTTCCGCTTCGCCCACGTTGGCGATCGATGCAAAAGCAAAACAACTTAAAAGCACGGGAGTTGATGTCATTAATTTTGGCGCCGGGGAGCCTGATTTTGATACTCCGGATTATATTAAAGAAGCAGCTATTGAGGCGATTCGAAAAGGGTATACCAAATATACGCCAGCCTCAGGGTCGCCGGAATTGAAAGAAGCCGTGTGTGATAAATTGCGCAAGGAAAACGGCTTGGAATACGCAACCAAGGAAGTTATTATTAATTGCGGCGCCAAACATTCCATTTACAATATTTTTCAGGTTCTGATTAATCCCGGGGATGAAGTCATTATTCCCTCCCCTTATTGGGTCAGTTATCCCGAGGCAGTAAAATTAGCGGGTGGGAAACCCGTGATTTTGAAAACGGCCGAAAAAGCCGGGTTTAAATTATCAGCTTCGACCTTGCGTCGGCGCATCAATCCCAAAACCAAGATTTTGGTTTTGAATTCACCCAGCAATCCTACCGGGGCGGTTTATTCTGAAAGTGAGTTGCGCGATATCATGGAAGTCGCAGTAGCCAAGAAAATTTTCGTGCTCTCTGACGAAATTTATGAATACTTGGTTTACGATGGCATTAAGCATGTTTCGCCCGCAGCGGTCATACCTGAAGCCAAAAAATGGACCTTGCTCGTTAACGGCGTTTCCAAGTCGTATGCCATGACCGGCTGGCGTATCGGTTATACCGCCGGCCCGGCGGAAATTATTTCGGCGATTTCGAATCTGCAAAGCCATTCAACCTCCAATCCCACCAGCATTGCTATGAAGGCGGCATATGCCGCATTAACGCAACCGCAACAAATGCTGCCTCAGATGGTTAAAGCGTTTGAGGAACGGCGTAATTATATGGTTGAGAAATTGAATGCCATGCCCGGTGTTACTTGCCGGAAACCTGAAGGCGCCTTTTATGTGTTTCCAAATGTTGAAGGCGCGTTGGGGAAAGTTTATCGTGGTAAGACCATTTCTACCTGCATGCAATTGGCGGATTATTTATTGGATGTTGCACAAGTGGCGGTAGTTCCGGGTGATGGGTTTGGCATTGAAAATTATCTCCGGATTTCCTACGCCACGTCCATGGAGAATATACAAAAAGGGCTGGAACGTATGGCTGCAGCCTTAGCCGAAGGCGTTGTTCCTAAGGGGAAAAAATAGCAGTTGGCGGGTAATGCGTGAGGTTGCCTTAAAGGAGATTGTTTATGTTGAACGCGGTATTAACTAAGGTTTTTGGAACCAAATCCGATCGTGACATCAAACGGTTGCTGCCTTTGGTGGAAGCAATAAATTCGTTTGAAGTGAAAATTCATCCCTTGTCCGATGAGCAGCTGCAAGCCAAGACCGCGGAATTTAAAGCCCGTCTGGCCCAAGGCGAAACCTTGGATGATTTATTGCCCGAGGCGTTTGCAGTTGTCAGGGAAGCGGCTATTCGTACCATGGGTATGAGGCATTTTGACACCCAGCTTATGGGCGGCATGGTATTGCATCAGGGGAAAATCGCCGAAATGAAGACCGGTGAAGGCAAGACCTTGGTGGCAACTTTGCCGGTTTACTTAAATGCGTTAACGGGGAAAGGCGTGCATGTAATTACGGTCAATGATTACCTGGCTGAACGCGATTCACTGGGTGCGGGAAATTTTAAAGGTATGGGTGAAATTTACCGCTTTCTGGGATTGACGGTGGGTTGCGTCAAACACGGGTTAAATTCTCAGGAACGCCAAGCTGGATACAATAGCGATATTACGTATGGAACCAATAATGAATTCGGCTTTGATTACCTTCGCGACAACATGGCGGTTCACCCGGACGAACGGGTGCAGCGTAAATTGCATTATGCCATTGTGGACGAAGTGGACTCGATTTTAATTGATGAAGCCAGGACACCCTTGATTATTTCGGGGCCGGCGGAAGAATCCACGGATAAATATTACCGCATTGATAAAATCATTCCGCATTTGAATGCCGCCGCGGATTTCACCATGGAAGAAAAATCCCGCACGGTTGCCCTGACCGAAGAGGGTGTGGCCCATGCGGAAAAGCTTTTGGCCGTGGGAAATTTATACGATCCCGAAAATGTTGAAATACTGCACCATGTCAATCAGGCGCTCAAGGCCCATGTTTTGTTCAAATTGGACCGCGATTATGTAGTCAGTGAGGATCAAGTCATAATTGTGGACGAATTTACCGGCCGCTTAATGCCGGGGCGGAGATTTTCCGAAGGCTTGCATCAAGCCTTGGAGGCCAAGGAAAATGTGAAGATCCAGCGCGAAAATCAGACGTTGGCCTCGATTACGTTTCAGAATTATTTCCGTTTATATGAAAAATTAGGCGGCATGACCGGTACCGCGGATACTGAAGCGGAGGAATTTGCGCATATTTATAAGCTGGATGTCGTGGTGGTTCCGACGAATCGGCCCATGGTCCGGGTTGACCGCGGCGATCAAATCTACCGTACGGAGCGGGAGAAATTTCAGGCTGTGGCCGAAGCCATTAAGGGATGTTTTGAAAAAGGCCAGCCGGTTTTGGTGGGAACAATCTCCATTGAAAAGAATGAAATGTTATCCGGGTTGTTAAAACGTATGGGTGTGCCGCACCAGCTGCTTAATGCCAAACAGCATGCCCGGGAAGCGGAGATTGTCGCCAAAGCCGGTCAAAAAAATGCCGTAACCATTGCCACGAACATGGCCGGCCGCGGCACTGACATTGTTTTGGGCGAAGGGGTTAAAGCCTTGGGCGGGCTGCATGTCATCGGCACGGAACGCCATGAAAGCCGGCGTATTGACAATCAGTTGCGGGGAAGATCCGGACGCCAAGGCGACCCGGGCGACTCGTGCTTTTATGTGTCTTTGCAGGATGATTTAATGCGGATTTTCGGTTCGGAACGGATCAGCGGCATGCTGGAAAAATTGGGGTTGCGCGATGGAGAAGTCATTGAACATCCCTGGATCACCAAAGCTTTGGAACGCGCCCAGCGCACTGTGGAAGGCCATAATTTCGATATCCGCAAACATCTCTTGGAATATGACGATGTCATGAACAAGCAGCGCAGCGTGATTTACGAGGAACGGACGCGGGTGCTGGAAGGCGAGGATCTCCACGAACATATTTTAAGTATGGTTGATGATGTGACCGGGGATGGATTGGATGAATTAATACCGGAAAAAGGGTACCCCGAAGAGTGGAATTGGGATGCCATCCGGAACTGGGGAAGACAGTATCGGGCGGAATTGGATTGGAGCCAATCTGAAATCCCAATGCTGACACGGGAAATTTTATCCAACACATTCCGTGAGAAGGTGCTTAATGGTTTTGCCCAGCAGGAAAACCAATTGGGCTCCGATTTAATGCGCCAATTGGAAAGGGCTTTTTTGCTCCAGGTCGTGGATCAGCGCTGGAAAGAACAATTATACGATATGGATAAATTAAAAGAGGGCATCGGCTTGCGGGCGTACGGCCAGAAAGATCCTTTATTGGAATACAAACGTGAAGGTTTTGAAATGTTCACGAATATGATTTTGCAAATCAAACGTGAAGTGGTCCAATTGTTGCTTCGTATTCAGGCTGTCAATGCGCCTTCCGCTGAACAGCAGCGCAAGCCGAATCAATCCTCGCGTTGGAAGGAATACCGGCCGGAAATCGAGACAACGCCGGTGCCTAATTCCGGGGCTGAACATATTTTTGGGAGCGGCCCCCGGGATATGAGCCAGGCAGTGCCAACTAGTGGGGCTGCCAGCGAACCGGTGAGGCGCGATCACCCCAAAGTAGGGCGAAATGAGCCCTGTCCCTGCGGTTCAGGCAAGAAATACAAAAAATGTCATGGTAAAAATGAGTGATATTGAGCTTATTTCTTGACAAGATTACTGTGATTTTGTATGATTTACCGTTTTCTTTTTTTACCCGAAAGCGTATGAAATGCATTTTTTGCCGCGATAGCTCAGCCGGTAGAGCAGAGGACTGAAAATCCTTGTGTCGGCGGTTCGATTCCGCCTTGCGGCACCACAAATGGGCAGAGAATCGAAAGTTGATTTTCTGATTTTTTGGCCGATGTAGCTCAGTTGGTAGAGCAACGGTTTCGTAAACCGTGGGTCACCAGTTCAAATCTGGTCATCGGCTCCAAATAGAGCGAAATCGCTATGAGCGAATTAAGGAGAAAAGCTATCATGTCGACCATCATTAAACTTCAACGTCAAGGTGCGCCGCATAAACCTTTTTGGCGCATTGCCGTAACCGATTCACGCAAACCGGGCGGTTGCATCGAATTGGTAGGGACCTATGACAATCAGCACAAACCGGCGTTGGTGAATTTGAATGAAACGAAAATCGCCGAATGGATTGTGAAAGGCGCAGTCCCGACGCAGACCGTAAAAAAGATCTTTGTGGACAAAGGCATATATAAAAAAGTTGCTGAAGCTAAAAAGGCAGGAGCAAAAGCGTGAAAGCCTTGGTTGAATACTTGGCCAAGTCCTTGGTTCAACATCCCGACTCGGTTCGGGTTGAAGAACGCAAGAGCGATCATGGCCTGGTGTTGGAATTAACCGTAGCCAAAGATGACTTGGGACGGGTGATTGGGCGTGAAGGCCGAACGATAAAAGCGATTCGTAATCTTTTATCGGCCGCAGCGGCCAAAACCAAAAATAAGATATCCCTTGTGATTCAGGAATGAAGGCAAGCCGAAGGGTATTGCTGGGCGAATGGGTATGAATGAAAAGACCGATTCTTTCCAAAACGGAGAAGAATTGGTCAGGATCGGACAATTGGGCGCACCTCATGGCGTGCATGGTGAAATGAAATTATTTCCCATGAGCGACGTACCCGGCCGGTTTGATCATTTGAAGGAAATCGTATGGCTCGGGTTAAATGGCCGGAAACGGCCGCTGCTGGTTAAGCAGGTTAAGCCGGGGGTGGCTTTTTTTTTCATTCGCTTCGAGGGCATTGATACGCCGGAGCAAGCAGCCGAGTTAACCCGGGGATATATTGCGGTTCCTGAAACCAGCCGGGGAAAGTTGCCTGTTGGAACTTTTTTTATTGATGATATCGTGGGATTAACGGTGGAAGATGAAAATGGTGCCGGGCTGGGAACCGTGAAAGGGATTTACCAAACCGGCGCCAATGATATATATGAAATAGAAAGCCGGGACGGAGATTTTTTGCTGCCGGCCTTGAAACATATAATTTTAAAGGTTGATTTGGAAGCGCGGCGGCTTCGGGTGAGAATCCCGGAGGGCTTGAGGGAATGAAAGCCAATCAGCCTTTACGGGTTAACGTGTTGACGATTTTTCCGGAATTGATTCAAGCGGCTTTCACGCAATCAATTCTGAAACGTGCGATTGAGAAACGGCTGTTTTCACCTCAAGTGATCAACATCCGGGATTATTCGGTTGACCGGCACCATACCGTGGATGATAAGCCTTATGGTGGCGGGAGCGGTATGGTCATGAAAGTTGAACCGATTTATAAGGCCTTGGCGCCATTAAAACGGGCCAAGAAAATCGGTAAAACCTATTTGTTGGCACCCAGCGGAAAACGGTTTAACCAAGCCATGGCCAGGGAATTCGCCGATACCCGCTGTTTTACCTTGATTTGCGGCCGGTATGAAGGCGTGGATGAACGGGTTTACGAGAAACTTTGCGACGATGAAATTTCCATCGGGGATTTTGTGCTTTCAGGCGGGGAACCGGCAGCCGTAGTGATTGTCGATGCGGTGACCCGGCTTATCCCGGGTGTTTTAGGGGATGATCAATCTGCGGAATTGGATTCTTTTTCCGACGGGTTATTGGATTATCCGCATTTTACCCGTCCGGCGGTGTTCCGGCGCTGGCGGATTCCCGATGAATTGATAAGCGGCGATCATAAGAAAGTCGCCCAATGGAGGCGAAAGCAACAGTTGCTCCGGACCTTGGAACGGCGTTCGGATTTGCTGGAAAACGCCCCTTTAAATGAACACGATCGGGCCATTTTGGCCGAATTGAGTCAATCTCGGCAAATAAAGCCGTTACGCAGAAGTAGGAGGATTTAAAATGGACATTAAGGAATTGCTTAAATCAGTCACCGCGGATCAGATGAAAAAACGTATTCCTCAGTTTGCACCGGGGGATGTGGTAAAGATTCATTTGAAAATTAAAGAGGGTGACAAAGAACGTATCCAGATTTTTGAGGGTGTGATCATCGCCCGCCGGGGTGTCGGAATCGGCGAAACCTTCAAAGTTCGCCGTATTGCTTCGGGTGTGGGTGTGGAGAGGACGTTTATGATTCATTCCCCCCTGATTGATAAGCTCCAGGTGGTGAAGCACGGCAAAGTCGCCAGGGCGAAACTGTACTATCTGCGCGAGAAAACCGGAAAACAGGCGAAAATCAAAGAGCTCGGCCGTGATAAATTGCTCCAGCTGCAGGCCACGGAAGTCAAGGCCATGGAAGCTGAGCAGGCACAATCCGCTTTGGAAGCTGCGCAAACCGCCGCGCATGAAGCGAAAGCTGAAGCTGCCAAAGCCTAAGTTTCGGCTGGGTTGTTCCACTGAGGTGATTATGCCGGGGACATCGCGTCCTGTGAATTTTCAAACGAGCCTTTTTTTCGAAGCTAAGTATAGGGCGCAAGGCTTTTTGAGAATTGCGGGTATTGATGAAGCAGGACGCGGTCCCTTGGCTGGTCCGGTAGTGGCCGCTTGTGTTATTCTGCCGGAAGTTCCGAGTAAGCTGCACGATGTCACAGATTCAAAAAAGATCCCTCATAAAAAACGAGTTGAACTTTTCCCCCTCATTTACGAACAGGCTTTGGGCATTGGCATCGGTATGGTTGACGCGCCTACCATTGACCGCATTAATATTCTTCAAGCCACTTTTTTGGCCATGCAGCGGGCAATTGAAAATTGCCCGCTGTCCCCGGATTTTTGCTTAATTGACGGCAATCGCAAGCCCGGTTGGGCCAAATCGGCCGAAACCATCATCAAAGGCGATTCGCTTTCACTATCCGTAGCGGCTGCTTCCATTATTGCCAAAGTCACGCGGGACCGCATTATGGATGACTATGGCCTGAAATATCCCCAATGGCAATTTGCGAAACATAAGGGGTACGGAACGGCGCTTCATTTGTCCGCCATTCACGCCCACGGGATTTGTGAAATTCATCGCCGGACATTCATGCCCATTTCGCAAATGGGTTTTTCTTTTTCACCCGCATGAACGCCAAGGGCCGGATTGCTGAAGATCTTGCCGTAAGGTTTCTTGAACACCTCAAGTTTAAAATCATTGCAAGAAATTTTCGGGCGTACGGCGGTGAGATTGACGTAATAGCCTGGGATAAGGAAAACCTGTGTTTCATTGAAGTCAAAAGCCGCCAGTCCTCATTTTTTGGATATCCCTATGAAGCGGTGAATAGAAAAAAACAATTTAGGATTATCCGCGCTGCCCAAGCTTATCTGCAGCGCAATCACCCGCATGCCGTGCCGCCGTGCCGGTTTGATATTGTTTCCATTTCCGCGAATAATCCGCCTGAATTATTACGGAATGCATTTTCTTTAACCGGAAGATAAAAAAAACGGAAAACTAAGGAATAAATCGGCTGATTTTTACCTGACCTGGTGTAGCACCAGATGTATATGCCTCAAGTTAAAACCACAAAATGCATGGTACAATATGCTGTTTTGGATAAAAAAAACTTGCACAAAATATAGGGGTGTTTTATAATTCCGTCACAGAGAAAGACTCTGGATTATAAAAAAATAGGATGGGAGGTGAGATAAGTGCTCACGAAAAGCGAAATGTTGAACAAATTGGTAGAAGCGACTGGCTTTAAAAAGAAGGATGTCGTGGCTGTCCTCGATGCTCAAAACGACCTCCTCGCTAAGGTCTTGAAAAAAGATAAAAAATACAAATTGCAGGGTTTGGGGATTTTTACGGTGAAAAATCGCAAAGCTCGGATGGCTCGTAATCCGCAAACTGGCGACTTGGTGAAAGTTCCTGCCAAAACCGTCATCCGCTTCCGCGTCAGTAAAGATATTAAAACCAAGGTTTTGGGTAAATAGTTTATAGTTTTGATCAAAGGCTGCCCCTGAGTAACTTACTCGGAGGCAGCCTTTTTTTTACTTCGAAACACTTGACTAGGCGCGGTTTGTTGTTTATTATACCGTAGAGCGTGAGGAGTATGTGCTTTGATCCGGAATCCATTTCGCTATGGTGAACCTGTCAGCGGTGATTTCTTTACGGATCGCTATCGTGAAAGAGAAGGCATTATGGCTGAGTTGTCCCAGGGCCATAATGTTCTCCTGACCGCGCCGCGCCATACGGGCAAGTCATCCTTGGCTCGAAAAATTATTTCTGAATTTGAACGCCAAGGGGTTATGACGGTCTACATTGATTTTGAACGGGCTTATTCCATTAATCAATTCATTGAAATTTTTTTAGCGGAGTTGTTGCGCACTGCTTTTCGGCAGGCCAAAGAGCTGCAACAATTCATGGAAACTCTTTCAAATGATTTAAAAAATATGCTGATTTTAAAGCTGGGGAAGGCCGGGGAATTGACCGTGGACATGAGCCGGTCAAAAAATCCCACCCAAGTTGCCATTGCCTTACTTTCTTTGGCGCAGTCGACGGCCGAATACAAGCACCGGGTTTGTATTGTTTGTTTTGATGAGATCACACGGGGATTTATTCCCGGGAATTTTCGGGAAGGTATTTTGGATGCGGCCAAGAAACACTCCCAGGTCGGATATTTGCTGGTTGATTTGGAGGCGGATACTCAGGCGGGATTGGTCCACATTCCATTGGAAAAAATTGAAGACAGGTATTTGAAGGCGTTTATTAAAACACGTTTTGAAAATACGGGATTTCGCATCGAAGAAGCGGTTATTGAAGAGGTTATCAAAGCCGCTCAGGGACATGCCCATTATGTCCAAATGATATGCAGGGAATTGTGGAATCTGGGACACAGCAGCAAATGGGTATCAACGAAAAATTTGCCGCATGCCCTGGATTCCATTTTGGAAACACATACCGGCTTTTATACCGCCGTATGGCGTGAATTTTCGCCGTATCAAAAGAATCTTATTTTGGCGATCGCGGTCAGCGGGGGCCGGAAAATCTTTTCCCGGGAATATGTCCAGCGTCACCATTTGGGCGGGTTTTCGACCATTCAAAAGTCGCTGAACCGCTTATTGGAAGTCAAGGTTTTGGAACGCTCCCTTGACGCGTATGTTATTGCGGATTTATTTTTTAAGCAATGGCTTACACGCCGGATGCTGTAGGCGGCGGGGCATGGGAGCTGAAAGCGCTTATTTAGACATTGAAACCTCGTTTCGCGGCGCCATTACCGTAATCGGAATTTTTCGCCCGGGGGAAGAGACCGTACAATGGGTGGGGGAGCGGATCACGGTGGCGAATCTATTGGCATCCTTGGATGGCGTGGCAACGCTCAAAACGTACAATGGCTCCCGGTTCGACCTGCCGGTAATCAGGCAACGCATGGGGCTGGATTTAACCGGACTTTTCAACCATCAGGATTTAATGTATGCCTGTTGGAAGCTCGGATTAAAGGGCGGTTTGAAATCCGTGGAGCGGCAATTGGGTCTGAAGCGTGAAACCGCCGGTGTGGATGGGATGATGGCCATGCAGTTATGGGCGCTCTGGGAAGAACAGGGCGATGAAGCAGCATTGAAAAAACTTCTGCACTACAACCGTGAAGATGTGGAATTGCTGCGGGAAGTTGAATGCCTGCTTGCAAAATATCCCCTATCCGCCTAGGGAAAATTCTGTTTTTTTTAGATTAAGTATGCTATCGTATCCCTAGCCGTGGTTTGGAATGAGCCTGGGCTAAAGGATGGGAAATTATGAAATGGCTTTTAAATAAAGCGGTTTTAGACGAGATGATTCACCGGTTAACCCCGCAAAATCGTTTATTACTGTTTTTTAATTACGATTCGGTATTAAACACATCTTCCGCCGGCGG
>JAGVPM010000181.1 GCA_020052235.1 Candidatus Goldiibacteriota bacterium | reverse complement strand
TTCCCCATCCCGAACATGGCCAGAATCTTCCTTTGGCCCTCCGAGGTTTTCAGGATCTTGACGATCCCGTCTTCAATGAAGTAAACCGCGCCGTCATCCTGGGCGCCCTCGGTAAAAATAATTTCACCTTTTGTGACCTGGCTGCGTTCACACAATTCAATCAGGAGCATCAATTCCACATCCGTGAAATCCTCAAACAAGGCATTTTCTTTTAATATTTTTATGAACATATCCATGGCTTTACCTCGCTTGAATGTTCGGTTATTTTTTTATATTCAAAACCCGCCGATAGGCTTCCAAAGTCTGACGCGCGGTATTGGCCCAATTAAACCGTTTGGCCTGCATATAGCCGGCATACGCCAGCCGGTGCGCCTCGGAAGGATCGGTTAAGACCGTCATAATTTCCCGGCTTAAACTGCGGGGGTCCGCGGGATCGGCAAAACGCACCGCCTGCCCCGCCACTTCAATGATGGAAGCCGTTTGGGTGGTTACCACCGGGATCCCTTGCAAAAACGCCTGCAAAATAGGCAAACCAAACCCTTCTTCAAAGGAGGGATACACGAACACCGCGGCCCCTTGGAATAAAGCCGCCAATTGTCCGGCCGGCACGTAATTAACCAGCCGAACCCGCGGCGTCAGATTGTATTCTGTAATCATGCGGGGTATGTTTGATTGCTCTTGTTTCTCAAATCCCGCCAACACCAGCATGGGTGCGGCCGACCGCGGCAAACGCGCAAACGCGCGGATTAAATTAGCCGTATTCTTGCGTTTGTCGATGGCGCCCAGACCCAGCACATACGGCCGCTTGATGTCCATTTCCGCTAAAATCCGGTTAAGTTCATCTTCCGGCAAGGGCTCGGTTACATTGGGTTCCGCCAAGGGAATAACGCGGACTTTTCCCGGTTGCAGCTTCAATTTTTTTATCACTTGAGTGCGCGAATATTCCGAGTCGGTTAAAATCATTTGCGCCCGCCGGGCTCCGCGCCTTACGCCGTAGCGGTAATAGAGATGGGCCGCCGCCTGGCGCCAATACCAACGGTCGGAAATCGAGAACAAACTGCGCATGAAAATAACGTCATGCACCGTCACCACGTGCGGAATCGCGCACTTCCATGCCGAAGCGTTGGCCGTATAATGAATCAGCGCCGCTCCGTTATTCCCGGCCATGGCCGGTAAAACGGTTTGTTCCCAATGCACCGTGTGTTTGGCTTCGCCCCAAACCCGTTCCACGGTTTGGGGCAGATCGGCCCAGGGATCGGCCCCGGCATTTTTATCCAGCGCCACTTTCAACTTCACACCGTCCGGTTGGGCGGAAAACGCCTGAACCAACCGGGTAACATAAATCCCCATGCCTCGAGGCCGGCCCTGGGCAGGACGTCCGTCCAGCAAAACAAAAGCCTCCGTCATGTTTCCCTCCTTGCACGCCAAAGCAAAATCCGGCGGAAAACCATTTTAAACGGCCAAACCAAAACCTTGAGGTACAAGTGCAGCTCCTGTACAATTTCATACCGGTTGCGGCGCAGGATCCGGCTGGGCCACCAAAAAACCAGATGGTACAGCGCATACTGACGGCGGCAGAAACGTTCGGTTTTGGCATAAGCGCGCCGCCTTGCCTCGGCGGAAAACGTTTTCGTTTCAAATACCGGTTCCGTGCTCATATGATTGAATGCCAAATAATCCTGATTCAAAAAACGCCCCTCGGCGCAAGCATGCTCCCACAGCCTGGTTTTGGGATACGGAATAGCCATATAAAACGCAGGCAAATCGATCCCAGCTTCCTTGGCGAATTTGATGGACGCATCCACCGTCGCTTCAGTATCTTTGGGATTTCCGACCATGAACATGCCTAAAACCAAAATCCCGGCCTCCTTGCACAACCGTACAGCGCGGGTTATTTCCTCCAGGGTTTCTTTTTTTCCAATGGCCTCCAGCACTTCCGGAGCGGCTGATTCAATGCCCAATGATACACGATGGCAACCGGCTTTGCGCATTTTTTGCAGCAATTCCAGGGTCAAGGCATCGGCGCGCACGCCTTGGGCGACCCAATCAATGTCAATTTGCCGCTGCAAGAGCGCGTCGCAAAAAGCCGCAACATGCTGCGTATTCATGGTCAAATTATCGTCATTTATATGAAACAGCTTGCGCCCCCAGTGCCGCAGCAGCCATTCAATTTCCGAAGCCACTTGTTCGGGGGCGCGGTGAATCCATTGCCGCCCCCAGATGGCATCCACCGCGCAAAATGCACAATCCATGGGACACCCGCGGCTGGTCAGCAGGGTATGCTGGCGGTAGCGCTGCATGGGAAACAAATGCCACGCCGGATACGGCAATTCATCCAAATTCCGGATGCGCGGTCCGGGCGGATTCACGCGTACCCGCCCTTGGTCGCGGTACACCAAACCGGGAATACTGGCCAATACGTCCGGCTGGGGCACCGTGTTCCGCTTCAGCACTTCCAGGAAATCGATCATGCCCTCCTCGCCCTCGCCTTGCAGGGCAAAATCAACGGCCGGATCCGCCAAACACCCTTCGGGATCAATCGAGGTGTGCGGGCCGCCGATCAGCACCGGGGTGGAAGGATGGCGCTGTTTGACGGCCCGGGCCGCCAGCAAAGCTTCGCGAAAGGTAAAACTCACGGTGGTAATCCCAAACAGTTTCGCCGGTATGGATAAAAACCGCTGCAGTTCGCGGTGGGTGGCCACCCCAGCGTCCAGGACGCGCACACGGTCGCCGTTGCGTTCCAAACATGCCGCCACATACCCCAACCCTATATGGGGAAATAATTTTTTTCCCGCCCGGCGGCGCCTTAGTATTTGCGCAAAACCGGCAGGGTCAACCAGGGCAATTTCACATTGTGACGGATCAGGCCAGCGCATTATTTGATTTCTCCCAACGCTTCTTCAAACACGCCCAATTGGCGCTGTGCAATTTCTTCCCAGGAAAAATGCCTGGCCAAGTCCCAAGCCCCCAGCGCCAAACGCGCGCGCAAATCCGGATCCTGCACCAAACGGCGGATGGCTTCGGCCAGCGCCTTGCTGTCCTTGGGAGGCACCAGCAGCATATTCACCTGGTGCTGAAATTCGTTCACCTCGCCGCGCACCGGCGTGGTGGTGATAATGGGCAACCCTTGGGCCAAACAGGCCATCAAGCTTCCCCGCTTAACCGATACACCGTCCACAAAAGGCAACACCGCGCAATCCGCCGCCGCCAAAATTTCGGCCGCCATGCCGGGCGCGGCGTATTCGGGATTTATGGTAATGCGGTCCAGGCCCGTAACTTTCAAATCATGCTGCAACCGGCGCTGATAGGAAATTTGATCGGACAACTGCGACAACAGCAACAATTTCAACTGCGGAACGGAATCCCTTAATTGACGCAAGGCGGCCAGCAGCGTTTCAATTCCCTTGGGCGGATTGGCAAATCCAAAAAAGCCCACCACAAAATCCTCTTCGCCGAATCCAAGGCTCTTCCGGCATTCGGCCCGGTTGTACCCTTTGCCT
>JAGVPM010000171.1 GCA_020052235.1 Candidatus Goldiibacteriota bacterium | reverse complement strand
GAACCCCCTCCCCTACATCCCCTCCCACCAACCCTGGGGAGGGGAATGTGATTAGAGGCTGTGGACAGACGTTGTGACACAGTCTCAAAGAGGGGGAGGAAGCCCGCGAGGGCTGACGGGGGAGTTGGGTTTTGACGTTGGTTTTATTATGAAGGAGTCGGTTATGCTGGTTTTAGGCATTGAATCTTCCTGCGATGAAACCGCGGCCGCCATTGCCGATGAACACGGGCATGTGGTGGCGTCGGTCATTGCGTCACAATTAAAACTGCATGCTGAATACGGCGGCGTGGTTCCTGAACTGGCCTCGCGCCAGCATTTGCAGGATCTGCCGGTAGTGGCCGGCCAAGCCATGGAGCAAGCGCAAATGTCCTGGGACCAATTGGATGGCATTGCCGCCACGCACGGGCCGGGGCTGATGGGTTCGTTGTTGGTGGGTTTGTGCTGGGCCAAAGCCGCAGCCTTTGCCCGCGGGCTGCCGTTCAAAGGCGTCAATCATTTGGAGGGCCATTTAAAGGCCGTGGAATTAAACAGCCCTGCGGCAGAACGCCCGTTCATCGGCTTGGTGGCATCGGGCGGGCATACCAATTTGTATTGGGTAGGTCCGGGGAAATTGCCGCAGTACCGCTTAATGGCGCAAACGCGCGACGATGCGGTGGGGGAAGCGTTTGATAAAGTTGCCAAACTGTTGGGCCTGCCTTACCCGGGGGGACCGTCCATTGAAAAAGCCGCGCGCCAGTCAACCGTGGGCAACCAGGGAATTAAATTTACCCCGCCTCGATTAAAAGACGGGTCCATGGGTTTTTCTTATTCGGGAATAAAAACCGCGGTGCGTTTGGTGGTGGAAGGCGCGAAAAAAAGCGGTCAGACGCTGGATGCCTCTGCCGTGGCTGCTGCGTTTCAAAAAACTGTGATCGATGATTTGGTGAGCAGAACTTTGCTGGCCGTGCGTGAAACAAATGCACTTGCCATTGCCTTAAGCGGCGGCGTGGCAGCCAACGGACCATTGCGCGACGCTTTGACGCAGGCAGCCCAACGCGAGGGCTTGGCCTGCCTGATCCCGCCGCGCGAGTGGTGCACGGATAATGCAGCCATGATCGCCGCCGTGGGGGCGCAACGTTTGGCCGCAGGCGAGCGCGACGGGTGGGACTTGCCTGCCGTGCCTTATCTGGAATTATAAATTAGGATGGATTTATGAACTTTGGATCGTTGCAATTGGACGGCCGGGCGGTTTTGGCGCCGTTGGCTGGAATAGGCAGTTTGCCCTTTCGGCTTTTGTGCCGCCGCTTCGGTGCAGCCATGGTGTATTCGGAAATGATGAGCTGCCACGGACTGCTGCGCAAACAGCCAAACACCTGGCGGCTTTTGGCCACGACCCCCGAGGAAAAACCCTGGGGCGTGCAGCTGTTCGGCGCCGATCCGCAAGCCATGGCGTCGGCCAGTATTCTGGTGGCCGAAGCCGGGGCTGATGTGGTGGATCTGAATTTCGGCTGCCCGGCGCCCAAGGTGGTGCGGCACCGCGGCGGCTCTGCGTTGCTGAAAGAACCTGATTTGCTGCAAGCCATTGTTGCTGCCTGCGTCAAGGCCTGCCCCCGTCCCGTGACTGTCAAAATCCGGCTGGGTTGGGATCAGGATAATATAAACGCCTGCGAAATCGCCCGCCGGGCTGAAGACGCAGGCGCCACGGCCATTGCCGTGCACGGGCGCACGCGCGCGCAAAAATATGCCGGGCAGGCTGATTGGGCGCGCATTGCCGAAGTGGTGCGCGCGGTGCGAATTCCAGTTCTGGGCAATGGCGATGTGACCACTGGGGCTGATGCCAAACGCATGCTTGAAGAAACGGGATGCGCTGCCGTGATGGTAGGCCGGGCAGCCATGGGACGCCCGTGGGTGTTTAAGCAGATCAACCATTTTCTAAGCACAGGCGAAGAGCTGCCCGAACCCAGCATGCTGGAACGCGTGCAAGTCATCCGCGAGCATCACGCCGGTTTGAAAGCACTCAAAGGCGAACGCACCGCCCGCCTGGAAATGCGCAAACACACCGCCTGGTATCTGCGCGGTATTCCCGGAGCAGCCGAAGTGCGCCGAAGAGTCAACACCTGCGAAACCGAACTTGAGTTCATGACACTCTTGAACGAGATGGAGCAAGGGATGATCTTGACGGGCGCCGCCCCAACGGAAGTCATTGATAATGTGGAAGGTTAATCGTAGGGGCGTATTGCAATACGCCCCTACGTCAGAATTTTGGTGCACCACCCGCAAATAAATAGTCACCCTTCAACCCCCCAAAAAATTATTTCATATATTAATTGTTCGTAATTAATTCCCCGGAAAGTACCGTTGACTCGTCCATACACCATTCCCATCCCTGGGATTTTTGTGGAAGGGGAGCGCACAGAGATATAAAAAATATTCAAAAAATCAAATTTTTTCCGCAATGTTTTTCAAGCAAACTTGTCTTAAGTATAACCTTATTCAACTGACAGATGATTGATTCCCGTATTTTAAAAAAATGCACCAGGTGATAACTAGGCATTTCTATGCCTTATGAGGAGCGTGGGAGGTGGTCAGCGGATCATTTTAAATGCGGAAGTTTGCAGGAAGCAATAAGCGGCTTTGGAAGTAGACCTGATTGAACCATCACATATAAAACAAGGAGAAATAAATGAAAAGGAATTTATGTTTAGCGGTATCCGCCATTGTACTGGCAGGTTTTCTAGTTGTAGGCTGTTCGAAGTCCCCGACTGAACCTGCACCACAACCAACCAACACACCCGTGCCCGCCGCAACAGCTATACCCGTTGCAACAGCGACACCCGGAGGTTCCGGTGCACCAGTTGCAACTGCGACACCTGGAGCACAGGCGACGGCCACTCCCATACCTTCCGGAAATTGTAAATATGAAGTGATTACGCAAGCCATTGGCGCGGGTAGTTATTTAACGCAAGCGGATTACATCAGCTATAAACACGATAGTGAGGTTCAGGTAGATATTTCGAACCAAGCATTTCCCTGGCAGCAAACAACCAATGTAAATTTAGGCACGCAAGCTTCCGTAGCGGTCTCTTTTGTTACCGCCAATTTTATCACCAACCACCCCGAGATTAACAATACAAAGTTTACGTTGCGAATTTATAAAAATGGCGCGGTGGTGAAGGAACAGGACTTCACAATAGCTAATTTTGTTTTTAATGTGGCTGTAATAAATATTTATTTTTAAAAATATCCATGCAGGCGACATTTGCGGCATTTATTACCTCTGCCTGAAGGTGACGCTGAAGGGAACAGGCATGCCTGTTCCCTTCAGCGAAGCCCTTTACAGATCCGTCGAGGTCAGAGGCAATTAGGCAGATTATGGAATTGCCGAATCCTTCACCACGGTAACCCGCCATGTAGACAAATGGGTGACGATCATGTATACTAAAGTGCGACGGAAAGGAGATGATTAATATGCGGTTCGTACCCGTACGTGATTTTCGCGGAAAGTCCGGTCAGGTTTGGAAACAACTTGAACTGGAAAAAAACATGGTTATTACCTCGAATGGAAAACCCATTGCGTTGGTAACCAAGATCAAAGAAGACAATATGGATGAAACCTTGGCCTCTGTACGGCGGGCCATGGCCCAAGATGCATTAAATTCAATGCAGCTTAAATCAGCCGAGAAGGGATTGGACAAGTTATCCGCTGCGGAAATAGAAAAGGAAATTTCTGAAGTTAGGAAAAAAAGGCCGAAATGTTAATTGTGTTGGATACCAATGTTTTGGTTTCGGGATTATTATCGCCTTATGGGGCGCCCGCTGAAATAATGAGGATGATCGTAGGCGGGGAATTGCAACTTTGCTACGATGCCAGGATATTGTGCGAATACCAGGAAGTTTTGCTGCGCCCTAAGTTTAAATTTGACAGGGATGACATTGACGCAGTAATGACTCAAATAAAAATATCGGGCTGCCCGGTTTCCGCCCGCCCGTTGGGAAAACATTTACTTCATGAAGCAGATGAGCCTTTTTTAGAAGTTTTCATTTCAGGGAAAGCGGAATGCTTGGTTACCGGCAATTTAAGGCATTTTCCGAAATATGCAAAAGGCAAGTTTTACATTTTTAACCCATCGGATTTTATGTCGTTTTGGCGTAAGCATGGCTTAAGTGGTTAATTCTATCCCGTTCCGAGCCCGGTTTTAAAAACTCTCCGGAGATTTTGCGGGAATTTTCTGGTTT
This sequence comes from Candidatus Goldiibacteriota bacterium, assembly GCA_020052235.1. Lineage (GTDB taxonomy): Bacteria > Oederibacteriota > JAAXVQ01 > JAAXVQ01 > JAAXVQ01 > JAAXVQ01. The sequence goes on along the minus strand of JAGVPM010000171.1, from coordinate 40,189 downwards.
TCACGACGAAGGATTAAAGGGTGATCGTGTTGGACAACGGTCGTCCAGGTTAAACTTGAAATACCGGGTTATCTACGAAGCTGGGCAGGAAGAAATAACCGTGTATGTGATTGAAATTACACCGCATAACTATTGAAAGGGAGTTGGTCAACTATGATACGGAAAAGTGAATTTAAACCGGCCCGCAAACGCGCGGATTTAACCACCGCCGATGTGGTGAAAATGCTGCGCGAGTTGAAAGGGTGGACGCAAGCCGAATTGGCCCAGAAAACCAAGCTGCATGCCGCCAACATCAGCATGATAGAAAACGGCAAGGTGGAAGTGGGCAAGCAAAGGGCGTTGGCTTTGGCCAAGGCATTTGGTGTTCATCCGGCGCTTATTATGTTCCCGGAGTATGAAGCTGATTTTTTTGAAAAAGCCGCCTGAGGTAAAGCTTAGCAAGGACATAAAAACCCTTGTTCCCCGCCTTTAAATGGATTATTATCTTTCCGACAGCACGTGAAGTTCCTTGGCAGTTCCTGGTAACCTTTCAAGCAGCAGAAGCACCAAACAGTACTGTAATGGTATTGCAATACGTCCCTACTCAAGTACGGGATTGAGAAGTTGGTTGGCGGATGCAATAAAAAGAAAAATGAAACTAATAAACTAACTCCGGCCCCTATCACGGCCCCCAAAATGTGTAGGAGGATAAATGAAGTTACGGCGGAAAAAAGTGACATTAAAATATGCGCATGATTGGCGTCAAAGGGGAATTGGTGGCGGGGTTAATGAAACCGATTTTATTCAAAAGGTTGAAGCGGACAAGATAATTAACAACGTGATTAAGGAAATCGAAGAAATAACGCTAAAACAATTTCCTAGAACCGCCAATTTAGAATTGGCAATTATCAAAGGTCATTTAATCGTTGAATATGCAATAACTCAGTTCATTAGGTGTATGTCGAATGTTTTGTTTGATTTTGAAGATATTGAGTTTACATTTTTTCAAAAAACGAAAATTGCCGAAATGATGGGTTTGGCATATGGCGATCCAGTACTTTTCCCGACAATTGGTTTATTTAATCAACTTCGAAATCAAGCGGCTCACAAATTTATTATACAGAGGGAATTGATTGATCAAATGATAGCGTTGAACGCAATTGATTATAAAGTTAGCGTGAAAACAGATAGGGGACGAATTAAATATTTGCGCGGAATTAGTGCAAATATTTGTGGCCGGATTGCAGGTCGATTAGCTGCGGTGCACGGATTATGAAAATTTATTTAATTGAATTGAAGCTTGTGAATTCCCCCTTCCCTTGACAAGGTTCCACGTATTTGTTACGCTTTACTCGCAAACGGTTGGATTGGCGGCACCTGCCTTTACTTGAACTTGCGCAGGGTGACTTTTTCGCTCGCCGACGGCTGTTCTGTCATTTCGGGTTGTAACCCATTCGGAGGGAAGTTTGAATTTCCATCGCCTCTGCCTGTTGGGACCATTGCTGATCCTTTCCGGTTGCGCCAGCCTCGGCGGACAATATCCTCGCGGACAAGAATTGCATAAACAAGGGAAATTGGATGACGCCATTTCTGCGTATTGCATGGCAGCGCAAGCCGAACCCCGGCGCGCGGATATTCAAATGGATTTGGGACGCGCGTTGGAAGCCAAGGGTTTAAACGACGACGCGTTTAAAGCCTACCAACATGCCCGCGAACTGGCGCCCGCCAAGCCGGAAATAACCGCCAAACTGGCGGATAGTTATTTCAAGCGCGGACAAACCTACCGGCAAGCGGGAAAAATCAGCGATGCTTTTGAATCTTGGAATAAGGCCCTGGATCTGAATCCGGCTCACGAATCCGCGCGTTTAAGTTTGGCGCAGTTGTATTCGGATCAAGGGCAGGATGATCAGGCGCAAACACATTTCAAGCAAATCGTGCAAGCCCGCCCTCAGGATGCGGAAGTGCATCGCGCGTTGGGATTGAGTTACTATAAACAGGGAAAATACGCGGACGCCATTTCGGAATTTCAACAGTTGGTGAAATTGGCGCCCCGGGATGCCACGGCTTACAACAATCTGGGCAGCGCCTATTTAAAGGCCAGGCAGTTGGATGATGCCATTACGGCCTTTGAACAGGCTGTCTCGCTCGACCCGAAGCTGGCGGTTGCGCACAACAATTGGGGGTCGGCGTATTTTCAGCAAGGGCGTTACGGCAATGCCCGCGCTGAATGGGAATTGGTGCTGGTTCTGGACGCAACCAATGAAACAGCGCAAAAGAATTTGGACACCTTGGAAAGTTTGGGCTACTGAGCATGCAAACCCCGGACTTGAAAATTTTTTTACAGCAGGTGGCCGCAGGCAAACTTTCAGTGGAAACGGCGATGCAACGCCTGGAGCATTGGCCGTATGAAGATTTGGGTTTTTCCAAAGTGGATCATCACCGGCAACAACGGCAGGGGTTTCCGGAAGTTATTTTTGCACCGGGAAAAACCGCTGCGCAACTTAAATCCATCACCCGCGCTTTATATCAACGGTCTGGGTTGGTGCTCATCACCCGGCTGGCGCCAGAACAAGTCAAGGTTTTGCGGACACTTAAATTACCCTTGAAGTATAACGCGATAGCCCGCTGCGCTATTATTCGCAAACCTTCGGCCCGGATTCCGGAAAAAGGCTGCGTGGCGGTGGTGACTGCGGGAACAGCCGACATTCCCGTGGCCGAGGAAGCGGCAGTTACGGCAGAATGTCTGGGCGCCAAGGTGGATCGCATTTTTGATGTCGGCGTGGCTGGGGTGCATCGCCTGATTGCGCACCGCTCACAATTGGAACGCGCGCGCAGCATTGTGGTCACGGCGGGTATGGAAGGCGCTTTGGCTTCGGTGGTGGGTGGGCTGGTGGCGTGTCCGGTGATTGGCGTGCCTACCTCGGTGGGGTATGGCACGGCGTTTGGCGGGGTGACGCCTTTGCTGGCCATGTTGAATTCCTGCGCGCCGAACGTGGCAGTGGTGAATATTGACGACGGGTTTGGCGCGGGCTTTTTAGCAGCGCTGATAAACCGCACTGGGGCGCAGTAATGGCTGATTTGTGGCTCGACCCGTTTGCGGGAATTTCCGGGGATATGTTTTTAGGCGCGCTGTTGGACGCAGGCCTGCCCTTGAAACAGTTGCAGGCGGATTTAAAAGGGTTGAAGCTCAGCGGCTGGAGTGTACGGCGCGAATCCGTGATGCGCGGCGCGCTGGCAGGTACGCGGGCGCGGGTCAAGGTGACTGACGTGGCGCATCCGCATCGCGGCTTGCGCGAGATACGAAAGATCATCCATGCGTCCAAGTTACCCACACGCGTGCAAACGCGGTCTGTATCTGTGTTTGAAAAGCTGGGGCAGGTGGAAGCGCGTATGCACGGCGTGCCCGTGGAGAAAATCCATTTTCATGAAGTGGGTGCGCTTGACGCGGTGGTGGATATTGTGGGCGTGTGCGCAGGGTTGGAACGGCTGGGCGTGGAGCGTTTGTGGACCTCGGCGGTGAACGTGGGCTCAGGGCTGATTAAGTCACAGCATGGTTGGTTGCCGGTCCCGGCGCCAGCGACTGCGGAATTGCTCAAAGGGTTTGAGGTGTTCTCCGCAGGGCCTGCGGCTGAACACACCACGCCAACGGGGGCAGCTTTGCTCGCGGCCTTGGCGCAGCCTGTGCAACGCGCGACGAAGTTTGTGCCTGCGGCCATCGGGTATGGCGCGGGTGAGCGGCAGTGGCCGGATTTTCCGAACTTGTTGCGCGTGACGCTGGGCGGGGAGCCTGCGCGCAACGCAGCGCCGTGGGAGCAAGACGAAGTGGGTGTTTTGGTAGCGCATGTGGATGATGCGGCGCCGCAGATGCTGGGCTATGCCATGGAACAGTTGCTGGCAGCGGGGGCGTGGGATGTGGTGTTGCAGCCGATTCACATGAAGAAAAACCGTTTGGCGCACCGGGTGGAAGTGCTGTGTTGCCCCAGCGAAATTGCGCAGATGGCGGGAATTTTGTTTCAGGAAACCACCACGCTGGGCCTGCGCGTGGATGTGCAGCAACGGCTTATTTTGAAACGCACGCAAAGTGTGGTGCGCGTGGCAGGACATGACATACGCGTCAAAGCGGCGCGGCAAGGAAAAAAAATCATTACCGTGATGCCCGAATATGAAGATGTAAAAAAATGTGCCCAAGCGCAAAAACAACCCTGGCGCAACATTGCCCAACGGGCGATGGCGCTCGCAAAGGAGAAACTATGAACGACTTTTCAGATAAACCCAGTGAAGCGGCACCCATGCAAGCGCAGGGCGCCGCGTCCGGCGACTCTGCCCCAGCCAAACGTCCGGCGGCAGCGCGGCGTCCGCGGAAACGCAGGCGTTACCGTAAATCAGTTAAACCCAAGAGCGCAGAGACCAAGTTGCCTGCCGATGCGCCCCAGGCAGCACTGTCCGAGGCAGAGGACGATGGCGGATTTGAAGAAGTGGAATCCATTGCCCGGCCGCCGGAACCTGAGCCGAGCTATGATGATGAAATAGAGCCGTCTGAAGCAGAACCAGAAGCGGAGAGCTCCGGGTCCACGGAAGGTGCAAGTGAAGGCACGGCAACAACGCCTGCGGAAACCGGCGGGAGCACACCCGGCGCGGCGCCTAAGAAACGGCGGCATCGCGGCGGCAGGCGGCATCGGCGGCGCCGTTCCGGGGGAACCGGGGACAGTGCAACCACGCCTGCGGAAACTGCGGCTGCGGCACCTGTGGTGCGGGAACCTGAGCTTGCGCGTCCGGTGGCTTCGGCCGCACATGAAACGCATACGCCCATAGCGCCGCCACCACCACCTGTGCCCAAATTTAATCCGCCTGCGGCCGTGGTTGCGCAAAAGGAAATTCCCGTGGCCCCCATCAAGCCGGAAGCGGCTGCGTACAGTGGATTGAAATTGCCGGGATTGGACACAGGGCGTACAAAGAAAGCCTTGATTGCGTTTTTGCAAGCCCAGCGTGAAACGCATGGCCGCAAACGCGCGGTCATGGAATTGTCCGGGGAATTAAATTCCATTACCACCTCGGCGCTGCTGGTGGAAGCTTTTGGCGGCGAGCACGTGGAACTGTGCTTTTTTATGGACGGGGAAGCGGGCAATCAGAATCGCCGCGAGCAGGCGCGCCTGGTGGCCAGCCGTTTGGGGCGTACTTTGGAAATCAAGGATTTGCGCCCCATGCTGACTGCCGCGTATGCGGGGGAAACGCAAGTCACGGAAAAACGCCGCCGGGTGCGGGTGGCGCTGGAAAAGCAAGTGTGGCTTTCGGATATGGCCAAAGCGCAGAATGCTTTGGTCATTCAAAGCACCAACAAGACCGAGCGCTTGTTGGATGCCGACGAAAGCGTGGCTGATCAAGGACGCAGCATTTGGCCTTTGGGGGATTTGTATCAAAGTCAGGTTTATGAATTGTCCAAAGTGTGCAACATCCCGCCGCAGGTGGTGGAATCCTCGCGCGAGTTTGCGCCTGCCAAGGAAATGGGCTTAAAAACCGTGGAAGCGGACGGGTTGTTGTATCAGATGCTGGATGTGAAAGTGTCGTTGGCCAAACTTGTGGAGCTGGGCGTGGAAGAACTGAAGCTGCGCGCAGTGTATCAAAGATTGAAAGTCACGGCCCAAAACCGCCGCGCGCCGGTGTGGGAAGCCATGACCGGGTACTACCAACCGCGCCCGTGGAATAAATAAAACATAATTTCACCGCAAAGGCGCGGAGGACGCAGAGAAGTTTTTTGGAAATGAAAATATTTTTTTAATACTCAGCGAACTCTGTGCCTCTGCGGTAAAGTAAAAAGGGGGATTATTCGATGGGCAGAAAGCAAAAAATAAAAAAAGAACGGCGCGAGCAGGCCGCTGGGATTAAAAAACCCAAACTTACGCCGACCCGGCCCGGGAAGATCCGCAAGGGTTGGATCCTGGCGGTGGTGGGCACGTTGGCGGCGTTGATAATTGTGGGCGTGGTTATGTTCGTGCAACATCAAAATCGCCTGTACCAATTGGCCATCCTGGCGCAAACCTATGATGTGGAAGACAAACTTAAAGTGAAAATCGGGAGATTCGGCACCGAAGACGGGAATCAATTGGAGTCGTTTTTACGGGAAATTCATGAAGTCGGCAACACGCCGAAGCTGGATGCCATGGCTGCCGGGCAATTGAAATTTTTATTGGGTGTCATTGATGAAATCGTCCGCGACGGGAGCGTCGAGAACGGGGAGTTTGAGAAAATACGCACGCAGTTGGATGCGGTGCGGCAATACCTGGCCAAAGCCGAACGGCGCAAATCAACCGCGCCATGAGTGCTTCCCCGGCCGGCACATTGTACTTGGTGGCTACGCCCATCGGCAACTTGGAAGACATCACCTTGCGGGCCCTGCGGGTTTTAAAAGAAGTGGACCTCATTGCGGCCGAGGACACGCGGCGGACGCTCAAGTTGTTAAATCATTTTGAAATTAACAAGCCGTTGTTCAGTTATTATAAGGAAGTTGAGCACACCAAGTCCCAGGATGTGATCGGACACTTGCGCCAGGGGAAATCCGTGGCTTTGGTAACTGACGCAGGCACCCCGGCAGTGTCGGATCCGGGCACGGCCTTGATCCGCGAGGCGGTGAAAAACGGGCTGCGCGTGGAAGTGATTCCCGGCGCTTCGGCGGTCTTGGTGGCCTTGCTGGGTTCAGGGCTGGATGCCGAGGCGTTTACGTTTAATGGATTTTTAGACACCCGTCCGGGAACGCGCAAAAAACAACTCGAGATGTTAAAATACCGTCCTGAAACTCAGATATTTTTTGTATCGCCGCACCAGGTCCGGCAGGTAATCAAGGATTTTTTAGATTGTTGGGGCGAACGCCCAGCCGCCTTGGGGCGGGAACTGACTAAACTGCATGAAGAATATATCCGCGGAAATTTAGCGGAAGTATATCAACGCGTGAGCGAAGACGAACCGCGCGGTGAATATACGCTGGCCATTGCAGGCAGCAGCCAACCCGAGCCTGCAGCCGTGGTTGAAACCGTGGAAGTTCAGCTGGCCCGCCTCCAGTCCGAGGGGCTGAGCCTGAATCAGGCCGTGGCGCGCGTTGCCCGGGAGCGGAGGCTGCCGCGGGCTGAAGTTTATAACCAAGCGCATTCCCGTTGAAATCATTCCTGGGGTTTGCAAAGAGGTGCTGCTTATGCTATACTTTTAAGTAAAATCTTCGCCTACAAGGCGGCCGGCTTTTTATTCCCCGGTTAAGTTTAACCTCGCCGCAAAGGAGACAGTATCATGCCGCTGCTGACGCTCAAGGTCGCTGGTAAGAGTAATCCCGCCACCGTAGCAGGCGCAATCGCCAATAACATCCGCGAGGGCAAAGATATCGAAATTGTCGCCATGGGTCCCCTCAGTGTCAATCAAGCCATCAAAGCCATTACCATCTCGCGTTCATATTTGGCGGATGATAAAATTGACTTGACCTTCCGGCCCGAATTTATTCATTTGGAACTTGACGGCGAGCGCAAGAGCGCCATCAAGCTGGTGGTTCTCACCTTCAAGCTGGAAGGACAGCCCGTACCCCGGCCAACCACTTCTTCGGCAGGGTGATTGGAGTACGGCGCGTTGGACGAGGAACGCCTGCCAAACCCGGGGAATCCCACCGAGCCGAAGCCAGGAAGACCGTCCGGCCAAAAGTTTTTTTGAACCCGAATGCCTTCACAGGGTCAAAGCACCATGTGTAAGCTATAGCTGTTTATAAAGGAGTCATATTGTTATGATGTATCGTCGCATTAAAGTATGGTTGATGAACAACTGGGTGAAGTTGTTGGTCATCACGGCTGTTGTGCTTTTGATTTTTTTCACCATTGTCGGTTTGGCCTCGCTTGAATCTTTTTATCTGAATTTGACTTTGGCAACCCTGCCCCTGCAATTGTTGATGACCGCGCTGAATGCCGTGATTTTTGTGTATTTGTACATGAGCGTGTTTCAGGGCGGATTTTCCAAAATGAAAAAATCCAAAACCAAGCCCGGCACGGTGAATGTTAAGTTTTCCGATGTGGTAGGTTTGGAGCAGGCGAAAAAAGAAGCTTGGGAAGTCGTGCAATTAATCAAGGATCGGTCCAAGTTAAAAGCCATTGGCGGCAGGATTTTGCGCGGCATGCTGATGGTAGGGCCTCCGGGCTGCGGGAAGACACTGTTGGCCAAGGCCATTGCCACCGAAGCCGGGATCCCGTTCATTTCCATCGCCGGTTCGGAGTTTGTGGAAGTGTTTGTTGGGGTGGGCGCTTCGCGGGTGCGCAAATTGTTCAAGCAGGCCCGTCAGTTGGCCTATGCCGAAGGTTCGTGCATAGTTTTTATTGATGAAATCGAAGTCATTGGCCGGGGACGTACGTTCAGCTACATGGGCGGCGGCGAAGAAACCAACAGCACGCAAAACCAACTTTTGGTTGAAATGGACGGGTTGGGGTCCAAAGCGGAAAATGTCATTGTCATTGGCGCGACCAATGCTAATGAAGCGGTTTTAGACGCAGCGCTGCTGCGTCCGGGCCGTTTTGACCGGAAAATTTACATCGACAAGCCCAACCTGCAGGAGCGCGAGCAATTGTTCCGTTATTACTTATCCAAAGTCCGGCACAATCCCGATTTGGACATAGGGCATTTGGCGCGCAAATCCGTGCAGAAGAGCCCGGCGGACATTGAGAACGTGGTGAAGGAAGGCGCGTTGATTGCCACGCGCTTCGGCAAGGAGCAGGTGGAATATACCGACTTGAGCAAAGCCATTGAGCGCATTGAATTGGGTGTGGAACACCGCAAGATGATGAATCCGCATGAGCGGGAAATGGTGGCTTTTCACGAAACCGGGCATTTGGTCATTTTATATTTGTTGCATCCGACCGACGATGTGTTCAAAGCATCCATCATTTCACGCGGGCCGGCATTGGGCGTGGTTCATCATTCGCCGCGCGAGGAAATGTATACCATGGACAAGCAAACCATTCTGGCCAATGTTAAGGTGTCCATTGCCGGGTACGTGGCGGAAAAATTGCGTTTCGGAACCACCTCCACCGGGGTGGCTTCGGATTTTCAAAGCGCAATGCTGCTGGCCCATAATATGGTTTGGAGCATGGGCATGGGCGGCAACGGGTATTTAGGGGATTTTGCCCAAGTGCCCGAAGCCCAGCTTTCCGAATCCCTGAAAGAACGGTTGAATGCGGAAACTGAAAAGATTTTAAAAACCTGCTATGAGGATACCGAGCGCACGCTCAGGAAAAACTGGAAGATTGTGGAACGGTTCGTGAAGGAACTGTTGGAAAAAGAAGAGCTGGACTACGATCAGATTGATGTGATTTTTGGCGAATTCGGCAAGGCTCACCCGGTGGTGCTCAGTATACCGGCAACATTGTCGGTTCCGGCCATAGCCCAGGCGGCCACCCCGGCCAGCGAGACTCCGGCTGCGGCCGAGGTAACAAAGGTTGCGGAAACCAAGAGCCCGCGTTCCAAATCAAATTCAAAAAAGGCATCGGCCTAACGTGAACCTGAAACGGAATTTTACCTGGCTGGCCATGATGCTGTTGGTTTGGCCCCTGGCTGCGGGGTGCAAGCCGACGTACAAAGCCGGAACCGCCAACCAGGCTGTTATGGATATTTGCAATAAGGAATATGGCGAGCGCGTAACGGTCCAAACCAACGGGAAAACCATTGGCGCGTTCATCCCGTCCATCAACGTGCTTAAAAGCGATTTGACTTTTTCGGATCACGTGTTGGAAAAAATCGAGCACGTCATGCTGACCGTGACCCGGGTTACCTTGTCGTCTGAAATGAAGTATGATTTTTTTGTCATCACCACCCGGGATGTACGGACCGGCGCGGAGATTTCGTTTGTGCGTTACATCAAAGACATCCGGCGGCTGATTACCGATGATATTTCGCGCACGGACTTTTTCCAGCGCATGATCATCGATGTCCGCGTGGTCGATCCTGCGGCTCCCTTTGTTTTAAAAACATATTCTTTGCCGGATTTTTTAGCCGGACAATTGGCCGAAAGGCTGCGGCAGGATTTGGAATTAAATTTGGTTGCTTCGCGTTTGTTCCGGCTGGAAAATATCGAAGGCGCTTACGTGACTCCGGGCCGGGATCAGCATACTTTGCCGGCCAATTTGTTCAGGATGACATTGCAATTTCAACCCGGCGCGCCTGCGTTTGAGACCGTCGGGTCGCCGGTATTGCGGGAAGATTTTACCCGTTTGTTTTTGCATACGGCGCAGATTGTCACCCGCCGGTATGAATTTCAGGAGTTTGACGGAATGGAACTCGTTGATCCATCAGGACGGCGCTTGGCATATTTCGACCGCAAGGAGTTCACCCGTGATTCGGTGAATACGCTGATGGAGTTGATCCGTTCATTAAAAGATAATACAAAAAAATAATTCGCGTTTTTTCTTTGGAACCGCAGTTTAGTTCAAACGCCGCCTGGTTAGTTCGCAACCGGCGGCGTTTTTTATTATCCTGACGGATATGAAAAATATTTAAAAAATGATGGTTTTGTGTTATAGTATACAAACACCATCGACAAACTAAAGAGTCGGCGGTATTTAAAGTTGTTTTTTCAACCAAGGTATTGGAGAGAGTTTGGATTAAAGTTTTCCAAGTAATGCCGATCCTAAGTATGGATTTTAAAATTAATCGGGTATGGGGTGAAGAAAACAATTAGAAAAAGGAGATGATGTTTATGAAAAAAAATGCACTAAAAATTTTATTTTTGGCATTACTGCTGCTGCCGGGCGTTATTAACGCTGAAGAGAATGGAATAACGAAAGATGAAATTAAAATAGGTTCTTCCTCGGCCTTGAGCGGGCATGCGTCTTTCCTGGGAACGCAACTGACACAGGGATCCTTGGCATTAATTAACGAAGTTAATCGCACTGGCGGAATTCGCGGCCGGAAAATAAATTTGATTTGCACGGATGATAAATATGATCCTCCGCAGGCATTTTCCAATACGGAGAAATTGATCTCCCAAGACAAGGTTTTTGTGCTTTTTGACTATGTGGGCACGCCTACGGCCAAAGTGATTGTTAAGACAATTAATACCAATAAAATGCCGATTTTAGGATTTTTCACCGGGGCGGAATTTTTAAGAAATCCTTTCCAGCCGTATATTATTAATGTCCGCGGTTCCTATTATAAAGAAGCGGAGACCATCGTCGACTGGTGGTTTGGCAAAGGCCATAAGCGCATCGCGGCGTTTATCCAGGATGATGCTTTTGGGTATGCGGTACTCGACGGTGTAAATCTGGCGCTTTCCCGCCACAGTCTTAAACTCGCTGCGCTGGGCAAATACGTCCGGGGTGAATTGCCCACCAAAGCCGAGCTGGACAAAGTCATTGCCGCCAATCCCGACGGTATTGTCATGGTGGGCACGTACACGCCCCTGGCGCTGTTTGTTAAGCAGGCGAAGGAAAACGGGTTGAAGGATGCGGAATTTCATACCGTGTCTTTCGTGGGCTCCGAAGCGTTTGCCAAGGAATTGCTTGCGTTTCAGAACGGAGTGGAAAAAAACGTCTATGTAACCCAGGTAGTGCCTTCGCCGTATGCTCTTTCCAATAACTTGGCCAAGGAATTTACGGGCTTGTACAAAAAATATTATCCCCAGGAAGAGCCCAATTACGTGGCCATGGAAGGGTTCGTTAATGCCAAGATTTTGATTGAGGCTTTAAACCGTTGCGGCAAAAATTTAACCCGGGAGAATTTTCTGAAAACCCTGGAAAAAATGTCCGATTACAATGCCGGAACAAATTTGCCGTGCGTCATTGGACCGGATAATCACAGCTTTTTTGAGAAGGTTTTTATCAGCGAAATCAAAGGCAGGAATTTTGAAATTTTGGAATGAATGTATGGGGACGGCCAGTAGGCCGTAGAGCGTTTCAGATTAAAATTTTTTATGAGCCGTGAGGGGTCTTTGAAAAACGCCGGTGTCGGGAAAGTTAAATTTTGGTTTTCTGTTCTTGTCTTTTTCATTCCCGCCTGGCTGATCGGCTCGATGGGTCTTACGTTTTATTTTTACAACCAGCAATTTTCCAGCAATCAGAATGAGAAACTTTTGCGTATACAAAATCAGACCATTGAATCCGTCAGCCGGAAGACGCTTCAGGTCCTGCTGCTGCGCAGTTCCAATGTAGATCATAGTTTTGAAACGGAAAATCTCAACAATGAAGTCGATGGGCAAATTGACGATTTGAAAAGCTCGGTCGACATTTTACAGCGCGGCGGCCGGTTATCCGTGGAAAGGGAAGAGCAGAGTTTCAAGGCCATTTCCGGGAAATTTCAGGAAAAGGTCTCCGAAATCGCGCAGCTCATCTTTGCCATCATTAATCTCCGGACGGAGCTGAACGGGCTGCACGCCGATGAAAGCGATGCCCAGTTGACTCTGCTCACAAGCATTATTGCGCAATTGGCCGTAAAGAACAGCGCCATTTTGCGTGAAATTAAAAAGACCAATGAAATTAATCACCGGCTTTTCCTCATCACCTTGGTGGGCACCGCTTTGGTAATCATTATTTCTTTTGTCGCATTTATGAATTATGTTATCCGGATTTTAACCCGCCTGCGCACTGTAAATGACCTTATGATGAAGCGCATGCAGGAATTTTCCAGCGGCCGCGTTGATTTGACTACGCGTTTGAATTATGCCTACGATGATGAAATTCTCGATATGGCCAATGCGTTTGATCAATTTACCGAAACTATCCGCGGTATTATCCATCAAACGAAATCCTTGACGCAAGCACTGCAAATGACCATAGAGCAGTTGTCGGCCATGGCTGAAGAAATAAGCGCATCGACGCGGCAGGTTACCGCCAACATATCTTCAGTTACGGAGAATGCGGCCAATCAGAATGAAATTACGGGCACTTCCGCAACTTTGATTGAAGAACAAAGCGGGTTTTTGCAGCAATCTTCCGTCAAAATGCATGATTTCGTCGAAGTCTCCCGCACGACGCAAAAAACCGCCGCCCAAGGCGGGAATAATATTAAATCCGCATTGGATCAAACCGCCACCTTGTTCGGAATTTTTGATCAAAACACCAATAAAATTCAGGAATTAAGCAAGGCCATTCAGCAGATTGACCACGTTTTGGAAGTGATTACATCCATTACCGCGCAAACTAATTTATTATCCTTAAATGCGGCGATTGAAGCTGCCCGCGCCGGTGAATTCGGACGCGGTTTTGCCGTTGTGGCCGATGAAGTGCGCAAACTGGCCGAAGGTTCCGAGGCCGCAGCCAAACAAATCAGCGGGTTGATTAAACAGATCCAGTCCTTGAATCAAACCGTCGTACAATCAATGACGGACGGCACCAAGCTTATAACATCCGGCCGCGAAGCCATGGCGCAATCCGAAACCCATCTTAATTCAATTATGGAAGCTATTACCAACCAACAATCAAGCATCAGTTCCATGTCGGAAATGTCCACCCGGCAAAAGGAACGCACATCGGTGATTCGGGAAAAGATGAAGGAGATGCTTTCTTTCGCCGAGGATAATTCCGCGGCGCTGGAAGAGGTTTCGGCCAGCATGCAGGCGCTGAATACGTCCACGGGTTCCATGACTTCCAACATTCAGACCATTGATCAGGCTGTTAATGATTTGAATGAAACGATCCGAAATATGAAAACTTGATTTGAGAATTCGGTCCCACCCGCGTTTCGCGGCAAAAAAATCATCCTAATGAAAAGAGGTGTTGTATGAAAAAAATCAGTGTGTTGTTGATCGCGTCGTTGTTGGGGCTGGGGTGTGCGGGCGTGCTTCAGGCCGCGGATGCCCCGGAGAAGAAAAATGTGCTCGCGAATGTGGACGTGCAACTCTACGGGTACACGCGTTTGGATGTTGCCTATGACACGTCGCGCGTATATACCGGCAACTATGCCGTCTATGTAAAATCCGAAGGAACGTACAACGATGACAATCAATTGAGCATGACGGCCAACCAGACCCGTTTGGGTCTGAATTTGTCGGGCCCGGATGTAGCGGGAGCCAAAACAGCGGGAAAAGTGGAAATGGACTTTTACGGCCTAGGCGGCGCTGAGAACAAGGGCAACCTGATGATGCGGTTGGGTTATTTTGAGCTGACCTGGACTGATTTGAATCTGAGCCTGCTTGCGGGTCAGGCTTGGGATATATTTGCTCCCTTACTTCCGGATGCCGTGAATTATCCCGTGTTTGAGTTTTTTGGGGAAATCGGCTATCGTCATCCGCAGCTTCGTTTATCAGAAACCATAAAGTTGGGAGAAAAAGCTTCGCTGATTGCCAAGGCGGCCGCATCACGCAACATGGGGCATGCGGTTCCCGCGAATGGGCTTGATTCGGGTACGGAATCCGGATTCCCGGCTGTTCAGGGCAGCGTTACCTTTTCGAGTCCGCTGTGGACTGCTGCCCCGGCGACGCTCTGCCTGTCCGGGGTATGGTCGCGTGAACAATACGACACCAATGCCGCGGCCTACGATCCAAAAATTTATCCGGCCTGGGGCGGCGCCGTGGATGTGCAATTGCCGCTGGCGGACGGAGTTTCGTGCAAAGGCAGTGTTTGGAAAGGCGCGAACATTGAGACGTACATGGCCGGTGTTGGGCAAGGCCTGAATTTAGTGGGTCAGGAGTCCGTGGAATCGCAGGGCGGTTGGGTGGAGCTGTGCACGGGTCCGTGGGCCGGCGTGAAAGTCAATGCCGGTGCCGCCATTGACACGACACGGTACGATCAGATTCCGGATGTGACTCCGGCCAGCAGCTGGCGCACGCAAAATACCGCGATTTTCGCCAATGCCTTCTATAATTTGACCGCCAATGTGGTTCTGGCGCTGGAAGTGTCCCAACTGCGCACGATATACAAGCAAATTGAGCAAGGCGACGCAGTGCGGACGCAGTTGGCCTGCAGTTACAATTTTTAATTTTTCCTCTTGCTTTTTCCCCGGTGATTCATTATAAAGGTCATTCGCTGGCAGTCGATGATCGAGACTGCTAATAAAAAAATGGTAAAAATATCATCAAAGGAGCGTGACAGTTTATGAAGTTAAAACCACTTGGTGACCGTGTCCTGGTGAAGTCCGCGGAAGAAAAAGAAGTCAAGCGCGGCGGAATCATTATTCCGGATACGGCCAAAGAAAAACCGCAGGAAGGCATTGTCGTGGCCGTGGGTCCGGGCAAATTGGATGACAAGGGACAGCGCATTGCCATGAACATCAAAGCCGGGGACCGCGTGCTGTACGGCAAGTATTCGGGCAGTGAAGTGAAGCTGGATGACCAGGAATTGATGATTATGCACGAGGAAGATATTTACGGTATTTTGGAAGCATAGAACTCCCCCCGTCCCCCTCTTTAATAAAAGAAGGGGAGCGAGGCAAAAAATTAAATCTGACCTATATTCAGGAGGCGAAAAATTATGGCAAAGATGTTGTTGTTCAATGAAGAAAGCCGCCGGGCTTTGCAGCGCGGTGTGAACAAATTGGCGGACGCAGTCCGCGTGACCTTGGGCCCCAAGGGGCGCAATGTGGTTTTGGACAAGAAATTCGGCGCCCCGTTGATTACGAACGACGGCGTGACCATTGCCAAAGAAATTGAACTAGAAGATCCGTATGAAAACATGGGCGCGCAACTGGTTAAGGAAGTTGCCACCAAGACGCATGATGTGGCCGGCGACGGCACCACCAGCGGCACGGTTCTGGCGCAAGCCATGATCCGCGAAGGGCTGAAGAACGTGACCTCCGGGGCGAACCCCATGTTCATCAAGCGCGGCATTGAAAAGGCCGTGGCCAAAGTGGTGGAAGAGCTGAAGAAGCTGGCCATCCCGGTCAAGGGCAAGGAAGAGATCGCACAGGTTGCGACCATTTCCGCCAACAACGACACTGTGATCGGCAACCTGATTGCGGAAGCCATGGAAAAAGTCGGGCGCGACGGCGTTATCACCGTGGAAGAAGCCAAGAGCATGGATACCACCATGGAAGTGGTGGAGGGTATGCAGTTTGACCGCGGGTATGTGTCGCCTTATTTTGTGACCAATTCCGACCGCATGGAAGCCGTGTTGGAAGATGCGTTTCTGCTGATTTATGACAAGAAGATCAGCTCCATGAAGGATTTGCTCCCGATTTTGGAAAAAGTTGTGCAAATGGGACGTCCGCTCATGATTATTGCCGAGGACATTGAAGGCGAAGCCTTGGCCACCCTTGTGGTCAATAAGCTGCGCGGTACGTTGAATGTGTGCGCGGTTAAAGCCCCGGGCTTCGGCGACCGCCGCAAGGCCATGCTGGAGGATATTGCGGTATTGACCGGCGGACAAGTGATCTCCGAAGAAGTGGGCTTGAAGCTGGAAAGCATTGCCATCACCGATTTGGGACGCGC
Organism: Candidatus Goldiibacteriota bacterium; assembly: GCA_020052235.1. Taxonomy (GTDB): domain Bacteria; phylum Oederibacteriota; class JAAXVQ01; order JAAXVQ01; family JAAXVQ01; genus JAAXVQ01. The sequence continues at coordinate 23,838 of JAGVPM010000171.1, read as the reverse complement.
CAAACGCGTGACGATTGATAAGGAAAACACCACCATTGTCGAAGGCACGGGCAAGAAAGCCGATATCGACAAGCGCGTGGGCCAGATCCGCAAGCAGATCGAACAGACTGATTCGGATTATGATAAGGAAAAATTGCAGGAACGCTTGGCCAAATTGGTCGGCGGCGTGGCGATCATTAAAGTCGGCGCGGCCACGGAAGTGGAAATGAAGGAAAAGAAACTGCGCGTGGAAGACGCCTTGGCGGCAACCCGCTCGGCTGTGGAAGAAGGCATTGTTCCCGGCGGCGGCGTGGCTTTGCTCCGCACCGCGGATTGCCTGAAAGACTTGAAGCTGGCCACCAGCGACGAACAAGTGGGCGTGACCATTGTTAAGCGCGCCATGGAAGAACCGATCCGCCAGATTTCGGAAAATGCCGGATTTGAAGGTTCGGTCGTGGTGAACCGCGTTTTGAGCGAAACCAACAAGAGCACCGGGTTGAATGCAGCCACGGGCGAGTACACGGACTTGATCAAAGCCGGCATCGTGGACCCGGCCAAAGTGGTGCGTTCGGCGCTGCAAAATGCAGCCTCGATTTCCGCATTGTTGCTGACCACGGAGTGCCTGGTGACCGACAAACCTGAAAAGAAAGATGCCCCTGGCGGCGGCATGCCGGGCGGTATGGGCGGCATGGGCGGCGGCATGGGAGATATGTACTAAATCGAAGAAAAGGCGCAATTAAAAAGGCCGGGCTGCGAAAGCTGCCCGGCCTTTTTAATTATTGACAGAATTCACGCCATGAATGATAATTATTCGCGTCATGAATAACATTAAGTTTCGCTGGCTGTCAGCCCAACTTCAATCCGCATTGAAAACCATGCCGGTTGTGGTCATTACCGGACCACGCCAAACCGGTAAAACCACGTTGGCCAAATTTCTAATCAAGGATGCCTCCCGGCAGTATTTTTCTTTTGACGATCTGGACATCCAGGAACAGGCAAACGCAAATCCGGACTCTCTGCTCCAACAATTGCCGGTTACGATTGATGAAGTGCAACGAGTTCCCTCCTTTTTACTGGCGGTAAAGAAGCGCGTGGATGCCGGAAGAAAACCCGGAATGATTTTATTGACCGGTTCGGCGAATTTGGCGCTTTTGAAAACAGTTTCCGAATCTTTGGCCGGCAGGGCATATTATCTCGAGCTTCCGCCTTTTGCGCCTTTGGAATGGACAGAAACCAAAGATCCGCTTGCACCGGTTGAATCCTTGTTTGGCGCTGATTTTTCCACGCAAATTTGGCCAACGAAAAAAGGCGATTGGAAATCCTGGGTCCTGCGGGGCGGATTCCCCCCGGCGTTGGCGCTCACAGACGCAACATCCCTGGATTTATGGTTTTCCGGCTATGTGCAAACGTACCTGGAAAGAGATTTACGCGATCTTCAGCAAATTTCAAACCTTCCGGATTTTAGGCGCTTAATGCGCCTGGCCGCCAACCGGGTTGGGCGCCTGTTTAATCAATCTGAAGTTGCCAGGGATGCCGGTTTATCCCAACCAACGGCTCATCGTTATCTCAATCTTTTGGAAACCACTTACCAAATTGAACGCCTGCCGGTTTACAGCACCAATCCCAGCATCCCCTTGATTAAAAGCAAGAAACTTTTCTGGAAAGATTCGGGGTTGGGTGCATGGCTGGCCGGGATATCCGATGAAAAGGTCTTAAAGCACAGGCCGGATATTGGTTTTTGGCTCGAACAATCAATTTTTCAGACTTTGCAAAGTTGGAGATCTTTGTCCCCTGCCCACCGCAATATTTATTATTGGAGAAACCAAAAAGGAAATGAAGTTGATTTTATTCTGGAACAAAACGGTGATTTGGCGGCTTTGGAAATAAAAAGCGGCTCACAAGTCACTCCGGCGGATGCGAAAAATTTAATCGCTTTTAGGGATTCCCTTCCCAAGAAAAATTCTTTGGTCCGCTCACTGGTCCTATTTGACGGCACCACAGCCCGGCCTTTGGGCGATAACATATTTGCCTTGCCTTTTGGGTGGCTGTTTCCGGTGTAAGCCTGTTTTTGCAAAAATGGTGACGGGCACGTTGCTCGTTTATTTAAAATGCGGTTTGCGCCGGGGATGGGGTTGTGCTTTAAGCAGTGTCTCCTGCCGCAGTTTTTCCCAAAATTCACGCACGGTTATGATGGGAACACCGCCGAATGATTTCAAAACCAACAAATCCTGATCTCCGGAAATCAAAACATCGGCCTGCGCTGCGGCCAGCAAGCCCAGCACGGCCAGATTATCAGGATCGCGGCATTCCGGGCAATGCGCGTCCGAAGCCTTAATCACCGTCAGGCTTGCTTCCAAATCCCGTATGATTTCCGCTGTCAACGTATCCGGCAATTTTGGTTTTTTAGTCAATCCGCGCTTAATTTCCAGAACGAGCGTTCGGCTGATAAAAATGGTGTGATTTTTTAGGCACAGTTCAAATATATCGTGGCACAAACCGGCGCGAGCCGCGTAAGCGGCGATAATGACATTGGAGTCGAATACGACTTTCATTTTAAAGCCGCAAAAATATCTTCATCCGTAATCAGTCCCTGCATTTCCGCGAAAGGCAGCGCCTTGCTGCGGGTAATTTTGAAACGCTCGGCCAGGATTGATTTTTGGAGCGAGTCTCTCACAAAGTCGCTGATCGCGACATGTTCTTCCCGGCTGATGCGGCGCAATTCCCGCATGGTTTTCTCATCCACGCGAATGGACAACGTGCTCATAGTTCCACCTCCGTCCTGTTTGTAATACATTGTATGACAACGCGAACGCACTGTCAACACATTAAGTGGCGGACGGCATATTTTCGGAACTTAAATTTGTCCTTCCTATTTTCACGGGAATGACACAATAGAATTGTTGTGGTATAGTTTGTTTTGTAAAATAACGCAAAATCATAGTTGCCGCGAGTTGTCATAAATGGTTTGGAGGGAATGTACGCTCTTTTTTGAATTTACGCCCCGAAATCTAATACAACCAGTGCCTTACTCTACAGGAATTTAAATTCGCCGGAAGGAATTGCGTTGGGTTTTGTGGTATAATTAGTTTGGTTTTTTAAATCAGAAAGTCCGGAGTATATATGAAAACCTGGGCGAAAATCATCTTAAGCAGCGCGGCCCTGGCGTGGGCGTCGTCAGTGCCCTTTACAGCAGAAGCGGCGTTTACGGACACACCAACGTTTACCATTACACCCACCAGTACGCCGACGCCAACGATTACCAAGACCGGTACCCGCACATCGACGCCGACCATTACTTTGACCAGTACATCATCCCCGACATTTACCAGTACCAGCACAGCAACTCCGACTGTTACTTTGACCAATACACCAACGCCAACCTTGACCATGACCATCACCCAAACGACAACCGGAACCATGACCATGACCCAAACGACAACCGGAACCCTGACCATGACCATGACCCAAACGACAACCGGAACCCTGACCATGACCATGACACCCACGCTGACCATTACCCCGTATGTATTGGCCGAGGGCGAGGTGGTGGCTTACCCTTCGCCCGCACGCGGGAATAGTGTGTGGTTTTATTACCACTGTGACACTGACGCAAAAGTGAAAATTGAGATCTGCAATGTTGTTGGTGAAAAATGCGCGGAACTGGCCAACGAGCATACTGGGAGCGGATACTTCAGGACGCAATGGCCCATTGCAAGTGTGGCGCCGGGAATTTATCTCTACCGGGTAACCCTTGAAACTGCCGGTGGCAAGCAAATTTTGGGCAATGGCTGGCGCAAAGTGGCTGTAGTGAAGGAGAAATAAAAAAGTATGTATGGCGTAGGGGCGCAATTCATTGCGCCCGGGTGATGCGTGGATATTATCGGGTACCCTACGGCTTGACTTTTTATTTTTCATCTGATATGATCCCCCTTTAATTCTGAATTGGCTTTTGGATGTTTCTGAGAGCTTGAGCCAGCAGTCTATTTTTATAAAGTTCGAGCAATAGAGCAATGTAGCAATAGACCGCAATTGAATTTTTCTATTGTTCAATTGTTCTATTTTCAATTGCTCTGAAACTTGAGCTTCGCTTAAGTTTCGCGGAGGTGGCTGCAATGCCCTTGAAAAACCGGAAAATTCAAGCATCCCAGGGATTGACGTTCGATGATGTGCTGCTCAAACCGGCCAAATCGGACCTGCTGCCCCGGCAGACCGATGTATGCACGCATATCACCAAACGCATTGAATTAAATATCCCCCTGATTTCCGCGGCCATGGACACGGTGACGGAATCGCGCTTGGCCATTGCTTTGGCACAGGAAGGCGGCATGGGGATTCTGCACAAAAATATGCCTCCGGAGCGCCAGGCCGAGGAAGTGGATAAGGTTAAGCGCTCGGAAAGCGGCATGATTTTAAACCCGTTTACCCTGGGGCCGAACAACACCATTGCGGAAGCCGCCGAGCTGATGGCGCGTTACCACATTTCCGGTGTTCCGATCACGGAACAGGGGAAACTGGTGGGCATTCTAACCAACCGCGATTTGCGTTTTCAAAAGAGCTTTGACCGCAAGATCGCCGAGGTGATGACCAAGGATAAATTGGTCACGGCCCCGGTGGGCACCAATTTGAAAACCGCTGAAGAAATTTTATACAAACACCGCATTGAAAAATTGCCCGTGGTGGATGCCAAGGGGCAATTAAAAGGCCTGATTACCATCAAAGATATTGAGAAACGCTTACGCTATCCCAATGCCAGCAAGGACAAGCACGGGCGTTTGCGCGTGGGAGCGGCGGTAGGCCCCAGCAAGGATTTTGACCAACGGGTTACCTTGCTGGTGGAAGCGGGCGTGGATTTGTTGTGCGTGGATACGGCGCACGGGCATTCGCTGGGCGTCATTGAAAGCGTGAAGAAAATTAAACTGCGCTTTCCCCAAGTGGAGGTCATGGCGGGCAACGTGGCCACGGCCGAGGGCACCAAGGATTTGATCGCCGCCGGTGCCGATGCGGTAAAGGTGGGCATGGGGCCGGGCTCGATCTGCACCACGCGGGTGGTGGCCGGGTGCGGCATGCCGCAGATTTCGGCCATCATGGAGTGCGCCAAAGCCGCCAAGGGCCGCGTGCCGATCGTGGCGGACGGCGGGATTAAGTTTTCCGGGGACATTCCCAAGGCCATTGCGGCCGGGGCCGATGTGATTATGATCGGCAATCTTTTTGCGGGCACGGACGAGAGCCCCGGGGAGATCGTGATTTTGGAAGGGCGCAGTTTCAAAGTGTACCGCGGCATGGGGTCGCTGACATCCATGAAAAAAGGCAGCAAGGACCGTTATTTCCAGCAGGGAACCGAGGAGAGCAAGCTCGTGCCCGAAGGCATTGAAGGGCGCGTGCCGTACCGGGGCCCCTTGGCCTCCTCCGTGCATCAACTGATCGGCGGTTTGCGCGCCGGCATGGGATATTGCGGCTGCCGCAATTTGCCTGATCTTCAGAACAAGACGACGTTTGTACAGATCACCAACGCCGGATTGAGGGAGAGCCACCCCCACGATATTATTATCACCAACGAAGCCCCCAATTATCAATCCCCCAACCGGAACGGATGAAACGTATAATTTCCGTTGGGGCGGCCTGAGAAAAGGCCGCCCTGATTTTTTTAAAAACTTTTAATTAATTTTTGTTGTGGAAAAGTTGCTCTTTATTTATTAAATTCTTCTCCCCTTGTGGGAGAGGATGAAGGTGAGGGGATAAGCTTTTTCATTTAAAGCTTTTGCCCCCTCCCCTTCATCCCCTCCCTCCAAATCCTGGGGAGGGGAAATATAAAAAACCGGAAACAACCTTTCTACAACAGGAATCAATTAGGAAAGCATAGGGAGCGGGCACGATGCATAAGGAATTTATTTTAATTTTGGATTTTGGTTCGCAATACACGCAGTTGATTGCACGGCGCGTCCGTGAGTTGAATACGTATTGCGAGATTCATCCGTTTCACTTGTCCGTGAAGGTCATCCGGGAAATGGCGCCCAAGGGAATTATCCTCTCGGGCGGGCCGTCGTCGGTTTATCAAAAGGATTCACCCCTGGTTTCGCCTGAATTGTTTGAGCTGGGCATTCCGGTACTGGGCATTTGTTACGGGTTGCAGCTGTTGGCGCATTTGTTGGGCGGAAAAGTGGAATCTTCCACGGAACGCGAGTTCGGTTTTGCGGAACTCAACGTGGCCACACCGTGCCGCCTGCTGGAAGGCATGAGCCTAAAATCCAAAGTTTGGATGAGCCACGGCGACCGTTTGGCGGCCATGCCCGCGGGTTTTCAAATCATGGGCACCACCACCAATGCCCCCATGGCGGTGATCGCGCGGGAAGATCGCGCGCAATACGGCATTCAATTCCACCCCGAAGTCCAGCACACGGCCGAAGGCATGAAGCTGTTGGGAAATTTTTTAACCAAAATTTGCGGGTGCACAGGATCCTGGACCTCGGCGGCATACATTGAGGAAACCGTAGAGCGTATCCGCCGGCAGGTGGGCGCGTCCCAGGTGCTGCTGGGTTTGTCCGGCGGCGTGGACTCGGCCGTGGCGGCCGCGCTTTTGCACAAGGCCATCGGTTCCCAGCTGACCTGCATGTTCATTGACAACGGCGTGCTCCGCTTTAATGAAGTGGAGCGCGTGGCGGAAGTTTTCCGGCGCAATTATGACATTAAATTGGTGGTAGTGGATGCGGCCCAGGAGTTTTTAAATGACCTTAAGGGTATTACCGAGCCCGAGGAAAAACGCAAGCGCATCGGGGTTAAATTTATCGAGGTGTTTGAACGGGAGTCGAAGAAAATCGGGCAATTTGATTTTCTGGGGCAAGGGACGATCTATCCGGATGTGATTGAGAGCGTTTCAGTGAAAGGTCCTTCGGCCACCATCAAGTCGCATCACAATGTCGGCGGTTTGCCCAAGACCATGCGCTTCAAGCTGGTGGAGCCTTTGCGCGAATTGTTTAAAGACGAAGTGCGGCGCGTGGGCGAGGAATTGGGTTTGCCTGAGGACATTGTCTGGCGGCAGCCGTTTCCGGGTCCGGGGCTGGCCATTCGCGTTTTGGGTGAAGTCACGTTTGAGCGCCTGGAACTGCTGCGCAAGGCGGATGTGATTTTTGTGCAGGAAGTAAAAAATGCGCAGCTTTACCGCAAGCTGTGGCAGTCGTTTGCCGTGTTGCTGCCGGTGAAGTCCGTCGGGGTTATGGGCGATGAGCGCACGTACGAGCATGTGGTGGCCCTTCGGGCCGTAACCAGCGTGGATGCCATGACCGCGGATTGGGCGTATTTGCCGCAAGAGCTCCTGGTCCGCGTTTCCAACCGGATCATTAACGAAGTCAAAGGCATCAATCGCGTGGTGCTGGATATATCGTCCAAACCGCCCGCGACCATTGAATGGGAATGATCGGAAAAAAATAAAATATGCCGTTCAAACATTTCGTTCATTTGCATGTCCATTCCGAATACTCCCTTTTGGACGGCGCTTGCCGCCTCTCCTCGTTGATTGCCCGCGCCAAAGAATTGAAAATGCCGACTTTGGGATTGACCGACCATGGGTCCATGTACGGCGTCATGGAGTTTTACCACGAGTGCCTGAAACACGGAATCAAGCCCATCATCGGCATGGAAGCGTACATGGCTTCCGGATCACGCCTGGATAAGCATTCCAATCACGGCATGAAAGACGCATCGTACCATTTGGTCCTGCTGGCCCGCGATTTGGAGGGGTACAGGAATTTAGTCGCCCTTTCCAGCATCGGATTTCTGCAGGGGTTTTATTACCGTCCGCGCATTGACCGGGAAGTGTTGGCCAAGCATGCCCGCGGATTGATCGGACTCTCGGCCTGCCTGCACGGTGAAATCCCCATGCTCATCCAAAAAAACGAAATTCCCCAAGCCCGGCAATTGGCCGATGAGTATTGTCAGATTTTCGGAGCGGGCAATTTTTACCTGGAAATGATGGATCATGGGATTCCGGCCCAGGGGGTAGTCAACCGGGGGCTGATTGATTTGGCCCGCAGCTCAAATATTCCGCTGGCGGCCACCAACGATGTGCATTACCTGCGCCGGGAGGATTCCCTCGCGCACGAGGCGTTGTTGTGCATCCAGACCAACACCACGCTCTTAGACGAGCGCCGGATGCGCATGCCCACTCAGGAATTTTATTTGAAAAGCGGCGCGGAGATGGAGACCTTGTTCCAGGAGGTGCCGGAAGCCGGGCGCAACACGCTGGAGATTGCGAACCGGTGCAATCTGGAGATTCCCGCCGGAACCGTGCAGCTGCCGAAATATCAAATTCCCGTGGAGGCCAAAGCAACGCTCCAGGTTGAAGAGCCGGGCCGCGAATTGGACGCTTATCTGGAAACATTATGCCGGGAAAATTTGCCCCGTTTGTATCCCCAGGCGGATACCGGGGTGGAAGAACGGCTGAAACGCGAATTGGGCGTTATCCGCCAAGTCGGCTATGCCGCTTATTTTTTAATTGTCCGGGACTTCATCCAGTATGCCCAAGCCCAGAAAATTCCCGTGGGCCCGGGGCGGGGTTCGGCCGCCGGGTCGCTCGTTTCGTATCTCCTGGGAATCACCCGGATTGATCCGATTAAATATGGCTTGATCTTCGAACGTTTTTTAAATCCCGAACGCATCAGCCCTCCGGATATTGACGTGGATTTTTCCGATACCGGGAGGGAAGAGGTTATCCGCTATGTCACGAAAAAATACGGCCAGGAAAACGTAGCGCAAATTATTACCTTCGGAACCATGGCCGCCAAAGCGGCTGTGCGCGACGTCGGCCGGGTATTGGGATACGCGTATGAAGAAGTTGACCGCGTGGCCAAATTAATTCCGCAGGAATTGGACATTACGCTGCAAAAAGCCCTGGAGCAAGTCCCGGAGCTGCGGACGTGGTACGATTCCGAGGCCAGGATTCATACCTTGCTGGATACGGCCAGAGCCTTGGAAGGTCAAGTTAGGCACGCGTCCACGCATGCGGCCGGCGTGGTGATTTCCCGGGAGCCTTTGATTCAATCCGTACCCTTGTGTCATACCAAAAATGCCCGTGCAGCGGCGGTAGAACAAAGCAACGAGGCCGCCAGCGAGAGCACAGTGACAACCCAATATGCCATGGAATCGCTGGAGCGCTTGGGACTTTTAAAAATGGATTTTTTAGGGTTGCGCACGCTTTCCATCATGCATGACGCGGTTCAGGCCATTTTAACCAGGCAGCAGGTTCCGGTGGACCTGGAGCGCATTCCATTGCACGATGAACCCACCTTTAAATTACTCGGCGAGGGGCACACCCTGGGCGTATTCCAATTGGAATCGTCCGGCATGCGTGATTTATTGAAGCGGTTGCAGCCCAAGTCATTGGAGGAAATTTGCGCCCTGGTGGCGCTCTACCGGCCCGGTCCCATGGCCATGATTGACGAATTCATTCAACGCAAGCAAGGCAAACTACCCATCCGGCATCTGCATCCGGCGCTGGAAACCGTTTTGAGTGAAACTTTCGGCACGATTGTGTATCAGGAACAGGTCATGGAAATCGCGGTGCGTATCGGCAATTTTACTTTTGCGCAGGCGGATTTGCTGCGCCGCGCCATGGGCAAGAAAAATCCGGAATTGATCGAACAGCAGCGCGAGCGTTTTTTAAAGGGCGCGGCCGGTTTGAAATTGGAAAGAGAGCGCGCAGAGGAAATTTTCGATCACATGGCGCGTTTCGGGGAATATGGATTCAACAAATCACATAGTTTGGCGTATGCCTTGGTGGCCTATCAGACGGCCTATCTCAAGGCGAATTATCCGCTCGAATACATGGCCGCCTTGCTCTCCAATGAATTGGGAAATACGGATAAAATTGCCCAGTATGTGATTGAGTGCCGCCGCATGGGGATTACCGTCCGGCAGCCGGATGTCAATCACGGCCTGGCCATGTTCACGGTGGAGGATCAGGGGTTGCGTTTCGGCCTGGCCGCCATCCGCAATGTGGGTGTGGGCGCCGCGGAATCCATTGCCGGCGAACGCGCCGCGGGCGGGGCATTCGCATCCTTTGATGATTTTTGCAACCGGGTGGATGCCCGCGTGCTGCATGCCCGCGTGGTTGAGAGTTTGATCAAAGCCGGAGCTTTTGATGCCCTGTCGCCTTTACGGAATGCGTTATTGGAGGAGTTGCCGGCACGTCTGGCATCCGGGCAAAAAAAACAGGAGGAACGCGCGCGCGGCCAAGTTTCGCTTTTTGGCGACTTGCTCTTGGAACCGGGAAGCCCATCACGCCCCAGCGCCGCGGCTGAACCGGAAAATATCCGTTTGGCTAATGAGAAGGAGGTGCTGGGTTTTTATTTATCCGGGCATCCGTTGGCGGAATATCAAAACTTATTAAGCACCTTTCGCACGGTCAGGACCATTGATTTGAATGCCTGCGATGAAGGGAAAATCGTGATTGTCGGGGGCTTGGTGGTGGGCATTCGCCGGAGTTTGACCAAGCGCAAAGAAACCATGGTGCGGTTTTCCCTGGAAGACCTGGAAGGTTTGTCGGAGGTGATTGTCTGGCCGGATTTGCTCGGCAAGCACAGCCGGTATTTGGAAAAGGATGCCATGTTGTTTGTGGCCGGGCGCGTGGACCGCAGCGGGGATGAAAGCAAATTGGTGGCCACGGACATCATTCCTATGGCCGAAGCGTATTTGCGTTTGGCCAAGTCCGTGCACATTACGTTGTCGTCAACCGCCGGGGTTGAACAATTGGAAGCCTTGAAGCGCCTGCTCACTGGGCAACCGGGAAACATCCGCGTGGTTCTGCACATGGTGACCGAGCATCATGGCGAGGTGGTGGAAACCCTGCCCGAACGCATGAGCGTGCGGGTGACGGATGAATGGCTGGCCCAAGTCCGGGATTTGGCCGGAGAAACACATATCCGTATCGAAGGCAATCTTGGGTACGGAAAAAATTAGATCAGAGCCAGGCCATTGGCAAAGCGAATTATATGAAATGATATAGGGCGGCATGGTCTAAAGTTTTTAAATCATCGGGTCCGAAGCCCAACATTTTACTCCGTGCATAGTTACGGCACACGTACCAACTTAAACGCCCGGCATGAATTCGGGGGGACACGTTGTGGAGGGCCTGACCCGATGATTTAAAAACTTTAGACCATGCCTTTCGACAAAAACAAAATCAATATCCGCTTTGCCGACGGCATAGTTTTGAAACTGAATTAATGGCTCAGAATCCCCTTGGCCGCCTCAACCTTAGAAGGTTTGGCGTAACGCAGAATCATTTGCTGGGCCGGTTCAAAATCCGGTTTGATTTCCAAGGATTTGCGCCAATAGGCGATGGCTTGCGCCGGGTCGTTTAATTGGGCAATGGTGACTCCCAAGTTAAAATAACCTTCCACATATTTTGGATCCAAGGCCAGGGATTTTTCATAAAAGGTTTTAGCCTTGAGCAAATTACCGGAGTTGTAGAAATTATTTCCGGCCGTAAACCAAAGCCGCGAACCGTCCACGGGTGCAAATTTGGACAACGTATCGAGCAAATGGATAAATCCGGCTTCATTCCCATGCCCTAAATACAAAAACGCCAAGTTTTGATAAAACAGCACCGTGACCGGCGCCTGCTCAATGGCTTGCTTGGAATAGGCCACCGCTTTTTCATAATAATCCACGCGGTCTTTCTCCAGTTCCCCGGCCAGGCCGTAGGCGCGCCCGAGGTTGCCCAAATAGTAGGCATTGGACGGGTTTAAACGCAAACCTTCGGTGTAGGCTTCAATGGCGCTTTGGACCAATTGTTTTTGTTGTTGGGGATCGTTGGTATTTTTGGCTTTTTCTTCAAAAGCCAGCCCCAGATACACTTTGTATTTTACCTCCAGTGGACATAAGTCCGAGGCTTTGGCAAAGGCTTGTACAGTCATATCCGAATAATTTTGCATCCGGTATAAAGTCCCCAAATTGTACTCGTAATCCGCATACGCGACTTTAAATGCCTGCCAGCTCAAATACCCGGCGCTTAGGGTGATGAGAAGCAAAAGCAGCGTGCGGACCGTCAAGAGCGCGCGGAAGACGGACCCGGGCTTGGGTTCGGGTGTTTGGGAAGGCGCCAAACGGGTTTGGTCTTCCGGACTGGTTTGCAACAGGACGATGAGGGCAATGATGAGCCAGTAAAAAGTGTCAATGGCGGCGACGCCGAAAGAAAAAATATTTTGCACCGAATATGCCGTCCAGGCACCCAGCAAACCAAATAAAATCAGGCGGTCTTTCCATTCTTTTTCATGGCGTTGGCAGGCGCGCCACCAATTCCATAAAATGGATAGCGTAAGCGCCAAAACTATGATGAGGCCGATGATGCCTTGCGCGGCGAGAACTTGCAGGATTTCATTATGGGCGGTCCGCGAAGCGACATTGGCTCCGTCAATGGAAGCAAATTCCGGCGTGGCATAACGCGGAAACACGGTCTTAAAGGTATCCAAACCCGTGCCCAGCCAGAAGTTTTCGCGGATAATATGAACCGCCGGCCCCCAGATGTGCAGGCGCGATACTTTAATGGTTTCCGGGAAGTGCAGAATGGCATTGGCCACGCGCACCATATGATCGCGGCCCAAGGTGGCGGAAATCAATATGAGCAGGGCCACGGTAATTCCCAAAATAGAAACCCAAAATTTATTCTGCCTGATTTCAATCCGCAGAGTCTCCGTCAAAGTCCGGTTTTGCAGGTGGGAAATATCTTGGAAATGCCGGAAAATTTTTTGTGCTCCCAAGAAGGCCAAGACGGCCAAGCCCATGATCAAGCCCAGGAATCCTCCGCGGCTCCAGGTGCCCATAAGGCATAAGAACATGGCAATGAAGGAAAAAAACAGCAACAGGCGTTTAAAGGAGGACTTGGTTTCAACGAAGAATACGACGATCAAAGGCATGACCATGGCCAGATAGGCAGCCAGGAAATTAGGGTTTCCCAAGCTGGAAAAATAACGGCCTTTGGAAACGGACATGGGATTCCACGCAATGAAATCAAGTCCGAAAAATTGGCCGATGCCGTAAGCCGTGGTCAATAGTCCGGCCAGAAAAATGACAAACAGCAGCCGGTCGATTTGCACGCGGGTCCGGATAAAATTAATGCAAATATAAAACAAGGCCACATAATTGAGGTTGGTCAATAATCCGCGGAAATTTTCATATTCACCCAGCCAAGACACATAGCCGGATACGCTGTGAATGCTGGTCAGGAAATTTAAGCCCACCCAGACGGCGATGGGGATATCCAGCGGTGTGCGCCGGAAGTCAAAACGGCGGGCGGCCAGGCTGCGCACTCCCCATAAAGCCAGCATGCCAATGGTGAAGGTGCGCAACAGCGTCAATTTGGGCAATTCAAATTGATCGCGGGTCAGAATGACGAAAAACAAAGGCATGGCCAAAAAAGTGAGATACAATAAAATTTCAATGGCCCGGTCGCACCATTGGATCAACCTGGCGTCGGTTTCGATTTGTAAAGAGTTGGTAGGCACGCTGGAATCCTCCGGGAATTGGCAATAAAATCAAACCAGTAAAAACCGGCCCAGACCATACAGAAATAGTAAGGAAAAGCCGAAAATGGTATTATAATAAGGAAATAAGATTTAGGTGTCAATGGCATTCGATGGAAAGGGGTTTTACGCACATTTGAATTCGTGACTAGTTCCATAGATGCGTTCTGAAAAATAATTGTCATTTCGAACGAAGAGAGAAATCTGATTCACGCATTTCTTTCAGATTTCTCGTCGCTAAAGCTCCTCGAAATGACAATATCCTTTAAAAATGCAGCTGTAGCAACAGGTAGATGCCGGGGATTGAACAGATTAAAGTTGGCCGTCAAGAAAGAGGGATATTATGTCTGGGTTTTTCTGGGCCGGGTTGAGCATCGCCGGAATTGCCTTGGTTGGGGTTGCGGTTGCCTGTTGGCGTCATTACCGGCTTAAGCCTAAGTTTTCCAAATTGAAGTTTGATTCCAGCCAGTTTTTTGAACATTTGGTGGATACGGCCAATGACATCATTTATATCCTCTCACCGGAAAAAGAAATTCTTTTTTTAAATCATGCATTTGAAACCCTGACCGGATGGACACGGCGCGAGTGGTTGGGCAAGCCGTTTTTATCCCTGCTTCATCCCGACGATGCCGAGAGTTCAGTGAAACGGTTGGAAAGCACGGCTCGGGGCGGAACCCCGAAAACGCAGCGGTTAAGAGTCCGGACCAAATCAGGAGCCTATTTAATCGGTGAATTCAATACGTCGTTTATTACACAAAATCAGCATGTTGGCGGTTATTTGGGGTCGGGTGTGGATATTACCGCGCGGCTGCAAATGGAGCAGAATTTAATTCAGAAAGAGCGGTTTTTGTTCGAGGTTTTTGAGAGCATTCAGGATGGCGTGAGCGTCCTGGATACGGAATTGAATGTCCTGCGCGTAAATTCCGCCATGGAAAAACTTTATTCCCATGTACGCCCGTTGATCGGCCGGAAATGCTACCGCGTGTACCATAACCGCACTGAGCCCTGCGCCGTATGTCCCTGCAAAGATACCCTTCGGACAGGCAAGGCTTCGTATGCCGTAGTGCCGTTCGTGAATGAAAACGGGGATGCGACCGGAAGCGTTGAGTTGCATACGTTCCCGCTCATGGATTCGGCCACGGGGCAATTGAAGGGCGTCATAGAATTTGTGCGGGATATTTCGAGCCGGATAAAAGCCGCGGAAGCCCTGCGGGAATCGCGGCAAATGTCCGCGGACATCATGCAATCCATTCCCTCGGGGTTAATGATTTTTCAGCACCAGAGTCCCGACCTGTTGATTTTCCTGGAAGCCAATCCCGAAGCCGAACGCTTGGTGAAACTCAATAGTCAAAAATTTATGGGCAAGGAGTTTGAGGAAGTTTGGCCGAAAGCCAAGCAAACCGGCTTAAAAGATGCTTTCCTGAAAGTCATGGAGAGCGGCGAACCGTTTGTGGAAGAGGAATTGCATTACCGTGACGATCGCATTGAAGTTTTTTTTATTTTTCACGCGTTCCGCATGCCTGGTCGGCGTTTGGGGTTGGCCTTTGAAAATATTACTGAAAAGAAAATGGCCGAACAGGCGATGATGGCCGCTGAAGCCAAATTCCGCAGCTTGGTTGAACACTCTTTGGTGGGGATTTACATCATACAAGAAGGGATGTTCCAATACGTGAATCCCCGGATGGCGGAGATTTTCGGATACACGGTTTCCGCCATGCAGGGCATGCCTGGCCTGGATGCGGTGGTGCACCCGACTGAAGTTAATTTGGTTCAAGACACGATGCAGCAGCTGTTTAGTCAAGAAACACATACCGGGCGTTTCCGACTCCGGGGCGTGAGGAAAGACGGACATGAGATTTTGTGCGAGGTGCACGGGAGCGTTACGGAGATCAACGGGCAGTCGGCGATTATCGGCACTCTGCTGGATGTTACGGAATCCAAGCATCTGGAAGAACAGCT
Organism: Candidatus Goldiibacteriota bacterium; assembly: GCA_020052235.1. Classification (GTDB taxonomy): domain Bacteria; phylum Oederibacteriota; class JAAXVQ01; order JAAXVQ01; family JAAXVQ01; genus JAAXVQ01. Next base: position 8,386 of record JAGVPM010000171.1, on the reverse strand, counting down.
TCGGCAATCGCAGAAAATGGAGGCCGTGGGCCGTTTGGCCGGGAGCGTGGCCCATGATTTCAATAATTTATTGATGGCCATTCTGGGATTTTCGGAATTGGTGCTCAATCGTCCCGGCTTGGATCCCCGGGCGTACCAAGATGTGGAAGAAGTAATTAAAGCCGCCCAACGGGGCGGCGCCGTGACGCGCCAATTGCTGGCCTACAGCCGCCGCCAGGTTTTGCAAGTCCGCGAATTGGATTTGAACCAGGTGATTTTCAACATGCAAAAGATGCTGAGCCATTTAATCGGCGAAGATATCAAGCTGGCCCTGGAATTGGAGCCGGATCTGGAAGCGATTAAGGCGGATTTGGTGAATTTGGAGCAAGTGATAATGAATTTGGCGGTCAATGCGCGCGACGCGATGCCGGAAGGCGGACGGCTTTTATTTAAAACCAGCCGGGTCGAAATTACTCCGGCGGACACGGCCTTGATGCCCGAGTCACGGACCGGAAAATTTATCTGCCTTTCGGTGGAGGATACCGGGCGCGGGATTGATGCGGAAATTTTACCCAGTATTTTTGAACCGTTTTTCACCACCAAGGAAGTCGGCTTGGGCACGGGGTTGGGATTGGCCGTGGTGTACGGGATCGTCAAACAACACGAAGGCTGGCTGCAGGTATCCAGCATTCCGGAACAAGGAACCACCTTTAAAATTTATTGGCCGGCCTGCGCAACCTGCCATACGGGAATTGTTCAGAGCAAACCGGTTCGTTCTTTGGCCGAGTATCAAGGGCGGCAGGAACGTATTTTGGTCATTGAAGACGAGGAGCAGGTGCTGGAATTTTCCAGCCGGGCGTTGCAGGAATGCGGATACGTGGTGTTTAAAGCCCACACGGCCAAGGAAGCCCTGGAAATTTTCCGCAATGAAAAAGGGCGCCTCCATTTGATTTTGAGCGACGTGGTTCTGCCGGATAAAAACGGCTTAAAGCTGATCGAGGAATTGCGCAATGAAAATCCCGACTTAAAGGTGATTTTAAGCAGCGGCTATGCGGACAGCAAGGCGCAATGGACTCAGATTCAAGGCCGGGGAATTCCTTTTTTGCAAAAGCCCTATTCCTTAGCCGAATTATTACAGACCATCCGCAGCATTTTAACACCTTCGGCGTAATACTATCGCTGCGTTTTGGAAAATCATTGTCATTTCGCGCGCAGCGAGAAATCTTTTTCACGCGTTTCTTTTAGATTTCTCGTCGCTTCGCTCCTCGAAATGACAGTATGCCTTAAAAACGCAGCTGTAGTGTTACGGCCGGGTTTTTCTCCAATAGCGCCGGTCCAGGCTGCGGTATTGAATGGCTTCGCTGACAAATTCCGGCAGGATGGTTTCCGACGCCTGCAGATCGGCAATGGTGCGCGCGACTTTCAATACGCGGTGATACGCCCGGGCTGAAAGGCCCAAGCGTTCAATGGCCGCGCGCAGCAAAGCATTTCCCGCAGCATCCAAACGGCAATATTCCCGGATTAGTTTTGGTCCCATGTGCGCATTGACATAGACTCCGCGTATATGTTGGAAACGGAGCGCTTGGCGTGCGCGGGCTTCACCGACGCGTTGCCGTACTTGCAACGACGGCTCCGGTTCAGTGCTTTGCGTCAGTTCATGGTATTGCACGGCCGGAACTTCCAGTTGAATATCCATGCGGTCAAGCAAGGGACCTGAAATGCGGGTCAGGTAACGATGAATTTGGGCCTGTGAACAGATGCATTCCTTGGTCGGGTCCGTGTAGTAACCGCACGGGCAGGGGTTCATGGCGGCCATGAGCATGAAGCGCGCAGGATAGCGCACGGCGGCCGCTGCGCGCGCAATGCATACCTGACCTTCTTCCAGCGGTTGGCGCAGAACCTCCAGGGCGTTTTTGGAAAATTCCGGCAGTTCATCCAAAAATAAAACTCCGTGATGTGCCAGCGAAACTTCTCCGGGCTTGGGATAGGAACCCCCGCCAATGAGGGCCACATCGCTTACCGTGTGATGGGGGGAACGAAAAGGCCGGTGACTCATAAGTGCTGTTTCGTTAGGCAATAGTCCGCAAATACTGTAAATGCGGGTGGTCTCCAGGGCTTCCTCCAGGCTTAGCTCGGGGAGTATGGTGGGTAACCGGCGCGCCAACATGGTTTTTCCGCTGCCCGGAGGGCCGATGGACAGAAGGTTGTGCCCTCCGGCGGCGGCTATTTCCAGGGCGCGTTTGGCTTGCTCCTGGCCGCGCACTTCCGAAAAATCGCATGCGGATGTTTCCGCGGGAATAATCATGCGGGTGGGATCCACGCGATACGGATCAATTTTCCGTTTGCCGTTAAAATACTCCACGGCATCCAAAAGCGTGGCCACGGGGATAATTTCCAATGACCGGATCACGGCCGCTTCGGGTGCGTTTTCCGCAGGCAAGAGTATTTTGCGCAAACCGGAGTTGAGCGCGGCGGTTACTAATGAAAGCGTTCCACGGACAGGGCGAACCCGGCCGTCTAGGGACAATTCACCGAAAACCAGAAATTCCGCCAGTTGGGCGGGTTCCATTTGACCCGTAGCGGCCAACAAGCCCAGGGCCATGGGTAAGTCATAGGCCGGTCCTTCCTTGCGCAGGTGTGCTGGGGCCAAATTGACTGTGATGCGGCGCGGCGGGAGCTCCAATTCCGTGTTTTTAAGAGCTGCCATAACCCGGTCCCGGCTTTCTTTGACCGCGGCATCTGGGAGCCCGACAATACAAAAGTTGGGCAAGCCTAAACTGATGTCCACCTCCACCTGGATGCGTTTGGCGGCAATTCCCCACAGGGCACTGCTGAAAACTTGGGCAAACATACAAATCCTCCTTTTGAAGCTGCAAATGCATTAAAAGCTTAAGACAATGGTTGACGCGGGAAAGTTGCAATGAAATGAAAGCATTTTTTTAACCCTGTAATAGTTTGGGGTACCAGACGACAATTTTAGGGTGTGTTTTTCCCTTTACAAGGCTTGAACAATTGTGTTAAATGGACCCTTGCGTAATAGAATCATAAGGAATTTCAAGGTAATTTAATCATGTGGGATTTTGGGGATGTGTATGGGTAAGGTCATTGCCATTGTAAATCAAAAAGGCGGCGTGGGTAAGACCACCACCTCCATCAACCTGGGCGCCAACTTGGCTGTGCTGGGTAAAAAAACCCTTTTGATTGATATCGATCCCCAAGGAAACACCACGGTTGGGCTTGGCTTCAACAAGGAAAAATTAGAATGCAGTATTTATGATGTTTTGATCGGCCGCAAGACGATGAACGAAATTGTTTTGCCCACGGAAACCCCCAACCTTTTTATTGCACCGGCCAATATCCATCTTTCGGGTGCGGAAATTGAACTGGTAAACGCCATAGCCCGCGAGACCAAATTACGCCAGGCTTTGAGCGTAATGAAGCATGAGTTTGATTTCATTTTAATTGATTGCCCGCCTTCCCTGGGGTTGCTGACCATCAATACCTTGACGGCTGCCGAAACCGTGTTTATTCCGATTCAATGCGAATTTTATGCCTTGGACGGCGTGGGGCAATTGCTGCGCACGATCATTTTGGTTAAAAGCGGGTTGAATCCGAATTTGCGGATTGAAGGCGTGTTGCTGACCATGTGCGATTTGCGGACTAATTTATCCGTGCAGGTCATGCAGGAAATTAAAAAACGGTTTCAAGATAAAGTGTACAACACCATTATTCCGCGCAACATCAAATTATCCGAGGCCCCAAGTTTCGGCAAACCGATCAATGAATACGACGATCGCTCTGCCGGGGCTGTGGCGTATCGCAAGCTGGCCGAGGAAATGATCCAGAGAAATGAACCGGTCAGTGCAGCCGCGGCGACCGCCCCGGGTTCGGTTAATCCGGCCTCCGGGCCTGCGGAAGGATATTCAACCATCTCGTAGAGACACAAAATTTTGTGTCTCTACATTTAATATTACGTGTAGCCAAAAGGGGTGCAAACAGTTATGAGCAGACAAGCTTTGGGACGAGGGTTGGAATCATTGATTCCCATCCAGGGAAATATTGATGAACCTCAAGCTGCCGCCGCCTCCAACCGCCAGGAATTGCCCATTGATGTGGTTGGACCCAACCCCTTTCAACCGCGGCGTGAATTTCAACCCCAGGAATTGGAAGAATTGGCGGCCTCCATTCGCGAAAAAGGCGTCATGCAGCCGATCATTGTCCGCCCCAAGTCCGACGGCACCTATGAACTGGTGGCCGGCGAGCGCCGGTTGCGGGCTTCCAAACTGGCGGGCTTGGGTCAAATTCCGGCCATTATCCGCGAAGTCAGCGACCGCGACAGCATGGAAATGGCGTTGATTGAAAACATTCAGCGCGAGGATTTGAATCCCGTGGAAGAAGCCCGCGCGTATCAGCAGTTAATGCTCCAATTTCAGCTTACCCAGGAAGAAATGGCTGCCAAAGTGGGTAAGGACCGGTCGTCCGTGGCCAATACCTTGAGGCTTTTAAAGTTGCCCTTAACTGTGTTGGACATGGTAGGCGACGGACGCTTGAGCGAAGGACATGCCCGGGCCCTTATGACCTTGGAGGATGAATCCGCCATGCAATCGTTGGCGGAAAAAGTTATCAGGGACAGCTTATCTGTCCGTGAAGCCGAACGTTTGGCTCAGGGCATTAAACCCGCAAGACCAGCCAAAGCCAAAGGGTCCAAGGCTGAAATTAAAGATCCGCATGCCCGGCATTTGGAAGAGGAATTGCGCAGGAAATTGGGCACGCATGTCAAAGTGGTTCCGCGTAACCTGCAAAAGGGCAAAATTGAGATAGAATATTACTCCTTGGAGGACTTGGATCGTATTGTGTCTTTGATGGGGTAGAGGCCAAAATAATTTACAAAATATTTGACCGAGTTGTAAAATAATTATATTATTATCCTAGGACTATGGATTTTTGGCAGTTTGGGACGATACTAAGGTAGAGGCGATTATGGCACCAGCGAAAGAGAAGAAAAATTACGTCACACTTATGATGATTCCGCACAACGCCGGGAAGACGTTTTGTGCACAACTTTCCCTGCCGTTGCTTGTTATTATTGGCGTTTTATGGCTGGTGACAATTGGCATATCCTCTTTTATTCTCACCCAGCGGGTGAATTACGAAACCGTTAAACGGGCCAATATTCAACTAACGGAGAAAAACGCCTATTTCATTCAAGAATTGGCCAAGTCGCATGAAGCCTTTCAACGCGTGGCAAAAATTGAAGAGGAATTGCAGGCCATGTTGAAAATGAAAACCCGCAAAGCCTTGCTGGAATACACAGGCGAAGGCGGGCCTACCATGGCGGATCAGGTTCAGCTTATGCAGACCTTGAAAAACCGGTCGGCCATCACGGAAAACGAGTTTGATCAAAGTTTGGGATATTTGCGTAAATCCGCCACGGAAAATGTGGATACGTATAATGAATTGAAAAAATATGTGGCCACCCAACGGTCGCTGCTGGCTTCCCGGCCGACCAGTTGGCCGGTTCGCGGCTGGATTACCTCCCGCTTCGGCATGCGTCAACCTCCGTTTTGGGACGGGTTGACGTTTCACCAAGGGTTGGATATTGCCAATGAAGAAGGCAGCTCGGTAAAGGCGCCGGCCGACGGCATTGTGATTTATTCGGGATGGCAGGGCAGCTATGGCAAATTAATCGTCATTGATCACGGCTACGGGTATTCAACCCGCTACGGCCATTTGCAGCGCAGTTTGGTGAACATTGGGCAGCGCGTTAAACGCGGCCAAGTGATTGCCTTTTTGGGGACCACCGGCCGTTCTACGGCACCGCATATGCATTTTGAAATTCGCAATCATGGTGTACCCGTGGATCCTCTAAAATATCTGAAGCAATAATCGGAGTAGTTATGTCGGAAAACAAAATCGGCAATGTTGACACGGTTTTAGGCGTGGGGTCGGATTTTAAAGGCCAAATGTTCGCCAAAGGCACTATCCGCATTGATGGACGGGTGGAAGGTAATGTCACCAGCGAAGAAGGCATCATCATTGGGGACAAAGGTGTCGTCAAAGGAAATATCAGCGCCAAAAGCGTCATACTCTCGGGTAAAGTCACGGGCAACATAAGCTGCATTAAACGCCTGGAAATAACGCCCACCGGCCAGTTGCAGGGCGATATAAGGGCGCCGCGCTTGGTGATTGCCGAAGGCGTGGTGTTCAAGGGTAATTGCGATATGGGGTTGGATAAGATTGAAGCCGAATTTAAGTTGGATCCCAGCAGGATCAAAAGATAGCGGAACTCAAGGTGATTTTGTTTTCCCTCCTGCGTGCAGCTATATGCGGCAGGAGGGTTTTTTATTACCGAAATAAAAATGGGTGGTTTTCACATGACGGAACAAATTCGCGTACGTTTCGCGCCCTCGCCCACCGGGCACTTGCACATCGGCGGCGCGCGCACGGCGCTGTTTAATTACCTATATGCCCGCCGCCAAAACGGCGTGTTTGTGCTGCGCATTGAAGATACGGATGCGGAGCGTTCCACGGACGAGTCCGTGCAGATGATTTTGCACGATTTAAAATGGTTGGGCATGACATGGGATGAAGGTCCGGAAATAGGCGGACCCTTTGGGCCGTATTTTCAAACCCAACGCTTGGATTTATACCGGGAAAAGCTCGAGTTTTTGCTCGAACGCGGGTCGGCGTATTATTGCTTCTGCTCCGCGGATACCCTGGAAAAAAAACGCGAACTTGCCATGGCCACGGGCCAGCAGCCCAAATATGACGGGACCTGCCGCCGTTTAAACCCGGCCGAGGCCAAAGCGCGGGTGCAAGCCGGTGAGCCGTATGTGGTGCGTTTGAAAATACCGGATGCAGGCAGCACGATTATTGATGATAAAATCCGCGGAAAAATGGTATTTGAAAATTCAGTGCTTGACGATTATGTTTTGTCGCGGACGAATGGTTTGCCCACCTATAATTTTGCAGCCGTGGTGGATGACGCGGCCATGAAAATTACGCACATCATCCGCGGCGACGACCATATTTCCAATACCCCGCGGCAAATTATTTTGTATCAGGCGCTGGGCGAAGCCTTGCCGGCCTTTGCGCATGTGCCCATGATTTTAGGATCAGACAAAACCCGGCTTTCCAAACGGCACGGCGCCACATCCGTAGGTGCATATGCCGACGAGGGTTTTTTGCCGCACACCATGGTAAATTATTTGGCGTTGTTGGGTTGGGCGTTTGATGATAAAACCACCTTGTTCACGCCTGCGCAATTGATAGAAAAATTTTCGCTTAAAAAAGTAAGTAAAAATCCGGCAGTATTCGACCCTGCCAAATTGCAGTGGATGAACGGCGTGTACATCCGCCAATTGCCCGCGGAAGAGTATGTTGCCCGCGCCGTGCCGTTTATCATCCAAGCGGGATTGTTGCATGAACCTTTAAGCGAAGAACAGCGCGCCTGGGCCGGCCGGGTGGCGTTGTTGGTCAAGGAACATGTGAAGGTATTCAATGAATTGCCCCGGCACGTGCAATATTTTTTCGGGGAAACCGTGGAATTGGACGACGCGGCCGGGGAAAAGCTGGCCTTGGCTAAAGAGCGCGCGGAATTATTTAAGGCTTTACACCAAAAGATGAGCATGCTAGAATCCTTCACCCATGCGGGACTTGAGGAAATGATGAAGGCTTTTATTGCCGAAACACAGGTGAAATTCGGCGATTTGGTTCATCCCCTGCGCGCCGCGGTAACGGGCCGGGCCAATTCGCCGGGGATTTTTGAAGTATTGGAATTGCTTGGAAAAGAACGCGCCATCAAGCGCTTGGCCGCAGGTTTGGCGAGCGTGGGAATAAATATTGCCGACTAGCTCAATTGGCAGAGCACCTGCCTCTGGAGCAGGGTGTTCCTGGTTCGATTCCAGGGTCGGCAGCCAGTTTAAAAAACCCGAACTTTCCAAGTTTGGGTTAAGTCGAAAAAAGCAGAAATAGCTTTGGACAAAACGGCGTTTTCGCTTTGAATTCCAAAGCTATTTCTGTTTTTGGCTAAAAACTATTTTTCCTCAGGTTTCTATCAGCTAAATTCTCTTCGCAGCTAAAACCCAAAAATCCAGCCGAAATTCTCTCGGATTCTCTAAAATCGCAATAGGTTAAGTGATTTGGGTTAAGTCCCATTTGGTTGTTTTTTAAAATTTTACCATTGTTGAAAATGGGACTTAACCCAAATTCCGGAAAATATTTTTCCATGCAAATAAACCTCTCGGCGTTGAAACAGAGAGGTTTATGCCAAGTTTACCCAGTTTGAAGGCCCGAAATTTTGCCTGCCATTCCACCGAATAAATCTGAAAAATTCCTCTCTTATTGCCTTGATAGTGTGGCCGGGGTATGGCCCTATGTGATCAACAAAGCCAAAGGAGGCGAAGCG
>JAGVPM010000102.1 GCA_020052235.1 Candidatus Goldiibacteriota bacterium | reverse complement strand
GTGAAGGGTTTTTCACGTCCATCCGGAAGTGGTTTGACCACCGTACAGGCTTCGTGGAATTGAACTTCGGCAAACCCCGCATCGGTGAAAAGCGTTTTTAATTCCCCACGGTTGAAGCCCTGATGTTCGGCCAACGCAGGATCGCCGTGAAACTCGCCATGATCTTCGTCCAAATCAACAATGGCAATTTGACCGCCGGGCGCCAATATATCACGGAATTTTTTCGCAGCCGCGTGCGTGTCGCGAATGTGGTGCAACGTCATTGAACTGACAATCACATCAAATTTGGGCAGGGTATGCGAGCGGGCATCAATGGACCAGGCAATGGGTTCAATGGTTTTTACATTCCATTGTTTGATTTTTTTCCGCAGCACGGCCAACATGCCTTCGGAAGTGTCCGCGGCGATAATCCGGCTGACATACGGATAAAGCCGCAGGGCAATCAACCCCGTACCCGTGCCGAAATCCATCATGACTTGCTGGGTATTCAAGCGCAAATGCCGCGCCATGGCACTGGAGATCCCTTCGGCCATGCGTATGCGTTTGGGATCTTCATCCCATCCGGCGGCAGCTTGGTTAAAATGATTAACCATGGAACACCTTTCCCGATCATCATGCTCATTCCACCCGGCATACGGCATCCATTATGCGGAAGCGTTCCAAATTTCTCAGGCACTATTCTCCCTGCGGCTTCATTCCCCGCAGTATTCCCGCGCCCAATCCAACGCCGGGCGGGCCGGCATGAGGTAGGTCACTTTTTTATTTGGCGCATCATAGAGTTCCAGCACCGGTTGATTGGAAAAGCCCCGGGCTTGGGCGCACTTGAATAACGCCGGGTAGGCACGCATGATTCCGATAAAAACCGAGGCTTGATTTTTAAATGGAAGTTCCACTTGGAAATATTCCGTGGTCGGCAAAGTTTTTATTTCGTACTTTTCCCGGATCTCCGCCGCCTTGCCCTGATCGGTATTTTCCAAAACATTCCCCACCCAAGAACGCAAGCGGCTTTTTTCCACCCGGCGCGGATCGTCGAAATAGATTCCAAAACCGCGGGTGCATTGGATATGGCGTTTCTGCAACCAAACGCGCATGGCATCCATGGCCTTGCCGCTTTGGCCGTAATCGCCCCGCAGCTTTTGACCAACGAGCATATAAGGCCCCGCCTCCAGGCGTTGGACATTCACGGGTGAAAAAAAACCCAAATACCATAAATAACTTCCCAACAAGGCCAACACGATGCCCAAGGCTAAGAATAAAGTTCTAAACATGCTCCCTCCGCACCCTAAAATTCCCGCAAAGCCTGCAACCATTGAAAATGAAGTTCCGCATCGCGATTGCCGGGTTCGGGAAACGCCAAGCCGGATACACGATCCATGCAGCCTGTTGTTTGCAACAACGTGCGCCAAGCGTCAAATGCCCACACCTTGCCCTGTTCGCGCGCCACTTCATTGGCATAGCGCACGATCCGCAAGCTGTCAAACCAATGCTGCACAGCCTGTGTAAACTGACGCGGGCCGGGATAAATTTCACGAAACTTGTCAAACATTTCCCAGGCGCCTTCGGCTTCCAAAAAAGCGAGGAGTCGAAGCGGAACTGCGTCAAATTGTGTCCGATCGTGATACGCTTCGGGCATGCGTTTAAATAATTCGCGCAAATGTAAGAACACCTCCGGCGGCTCCACATGCAAATAAAGTGCTTCGCCTTCGGTCAAACTCCGCTGCATGGCGCGGCCGGTTCCAAAGGGCACGCGGTCTGAAACCCGGGCCGCGGGATACACGACGGCGGATTGAATATGCGCCAAAGGTTTGGCGCCGCTCAGTTTGGCCAGCTTGCGCAAAAAGTGAAAATCTTCCGCAGCTTTGCGCGGCTCCATGCCGCCGACCTGAACATAGGCCAGCGCCGACACTACTGTGCAGGAACCAATGGTGGGAAAAGCAAACCATGATTCCGCGATTTTAAATCCAAATTCCAAATAACGCAGCCAGAGTTCGTATGCCGTCATGGCCTGAAGCATTCGCGGGTCTTCGGGGCGCGGATGCGCATATGTGCAATACCCGGCCACCGGCGGTTCGTTGCAATCAAAGGTATCCAAGATTGCGTCCAAATATCCCGGCGCCACGGGTGAATCCGCGTCCAGGCAGGCCAAAGCGCATCGCTCGACGGCCCCGGTTTGCAGCAAGCGCGCCAATCCCAAATCCATTCCCAACCGCCGGGCCAATCCCACACCGGCCAGGGCCGTGGGCAAAGCACGCCCCAACGAAGCATAATCCACGGCGTGCACGGTCAAGGCGCCGCAGGCCAATGAGCTGCAATCCTTGAGAGTGCCGAGATTGTTTTCAACGATTTCAGTTGCCGCGCCTTGAGAGTTATTTACCAGCACGATCACTTCAACTTCACTTAAACGGCAGTTGGCTTGCAATGAATTTAACACGCAAGGTAAATTTTCACGTTCCGCCAAACTGGGGATGACCACGCAAAGCCTTAAGCCCGAACCCGGCGCGGGCAAATGAGTATCCGTAGGGGTAACCAAAGGTGGGCGTTGCAAATAACGAACAGCCAGGGCTTGGCGCTGTTTAAGCAAATTCATCATCGGACTGTTTCATCTTGCCTGCATGCGGTTCAAGGCATTCAACAACGCTGAAAGCGAGGCCACACTGATATTGGGCGCAATTCCCACACCAAACGTTGTCCGTTCTTTTTCATCCTGAAGCTGGATGTACGCCACGGCCGAGGAATCGGCGCCCTCTTCCAAGGCGTGTTCTTCGTAGGCAAGAAATTTGTACCCACCGAAGCCCAAACTGCCTAAGCCTTGAAAAAATGCATCAATCGGGCCATTGCCCGTGCCCGTGATTTTTTTCTCCTGTCCTTCCAAGGCAACCACCGCCTTGATTGTCACGCGGGTTTCCGCGCCTTGGGCTCCCTGAACGGATTTTTCTTCAATCTCGTAGTTCACCAATTTCAAGGGCGCATGCACGGCCAAATAGTGTTCTTCAAACAACCGGAAAATATCATCGGCTGAAAGTTCGCGGCCGGTTTCATCCGTGAATGTTTGCACGATTTGGCCGAACTCCGGGTGCATGGCTTTGGGCAGTTTGAATCCAAAATGGCTTTCCATAATATACGCCGCGCCGCCCTTACCCGACTGGCTGTTGATGCGGATGACCGCTTCATATTTGCGCCCCACATCCGTGGGGTCCACGGGAAGATAGGGGACCTCCCAGTGTTTGGGTTTGTTCTTGGCATACGCCAGCAAGCCTTTGCGAATGGCGTCTTGGTGCGAACCGGAAAAAGCCGTGTACACCAATTCCCCGGCATACGGGCTGCGCGGATGCACATTCAGTTTCATGCACTTCTCGTAGATGCGGATGATCTCATCCATGTTGGAAAATTCCAGGTGCGGATTGATGCCTTGCGAAAAGAGGTTCATGGCCACGGTCACCAAGTCCACATTGCCCGTGCGCTCGCCGTTGCCGAACAACGTGCCTTCAACCCGCTCCGCCCCGGCCAGCAGCGCCAGCTCGGTGGCCGCCACGCTTGTGCCGCGGTCATTGTGCGCGTGCAAGCTCAAAATAATTGAATCGCGTTTGGGGAGATGGTTGGACATCCATTCGATCTGGTCCGCATATATGTTGGGCGTGGCCATTTCCACGGTCGAGGGCAGATTGATGATAACTTTTTTCTGCGGTGTGGGCTGCCAAACGTCCAAGACCGCAGTGCAAATTTCCAAAGCGTATTCCAGTTCAGTGCCCGTGAAACTTTCCGGCGAGTATTGGTACACAAACTCCGTTTGCGGATTAGCTTCGGCCAATTCGCGAATCAGGCGCGCGCCTTCCACGGCAATGTCAATAATCCCCTTGCGATCCTTGTTGAACACCACGCGGCGCTGCAACTCCGAGGTGGAATTGTACATATGAATGATAGCGCGCCGCACGCCCTTCAAAGCCGCAAAACTCTTCTCGATCAAATGCCCTCGTGCTTGGGTTAAAATCTGGATGGTCACATCCCCGGGGATGCGTTTCTCCTCGATCAAACGGCGCATAAACCGGTACTCGGTTTCCGAAGCCGAGGGAAACGCCACCTCGATTTCCTTAAACCCAATGGACACCAACAGTTGGAACAGTTCAAGTTTTTCTTCCACGCTCATGGGAACCGGCAAGGCCTGATTGCCGTCGCGCAAATCCACGCTGCTCCAGGCCGGAGCCTGGGTCAGAGATTTCGTCGGCCATTGACGCTCCGGCAATACCATGGGCGGATACGCGCGATATTTGGAAACTCGGTTGGGATTCATAAGGGTGACCTTTCTGTGGAAATTGGATTATTGTACTCTGCTTGGATTGAAAAAACCACCGGGAAAGTCAGCCCGTTGAAGCAAAAGAACACAGGGTTTCGGCAAATTGAAATTGCTTTGACGCCGGCAGGTTCCGGGTGTACGATTATTTTCGAAAAATAATTTTCCATTCCCACAGGAGGGCCTATGTCAGGATATTTCATTCATTTTGATGTGGCGCGAAAAGCAATTGAAGGCCTTGAGACCAACCCGAACACACAGGGGTTATTTCAGAATCCGGGAGGCGCCGCCGCGATCAAGCGGATCGCTCAGGCCTATCCGTCCTATTTCGCGTTGGGGGCGATCGGGCCGGATATATTTTTCCTGCTCCCTGATTTTAAGGGGACCCTGGGCAAAGGCATTTCCACCATTGCCGATACGATCCGCGCGATATACCCCGTGATTGACGAAACAATCCTGATCCCGTGGGAAGATATCATGGGCACGATCTCGGACAATTCGGCCAACCTTTCCGATGTTCTCACCGGAGGCCTTTCCAGCCAGCTTGCGACCGTTGCAAATCTCATGTCGAGCATTCACATGGATGCGCTCATCTTCTTGGCGTCCCGCCAGTACGACATTTTCTCATTGTTGGGCAGCGGCATTCCGGCGGGTTACGATGAGCAAACATTTTACTGGAGCGACACGCTGCACACCCGCCAGACCAGCCATGTTGCGGCGCGGTTGTGGCACGATGCCGCCGCGATCTCCGACACAAAACAGCGCGAACGCTTTCAGGCCTTTGCCCTGGGATGGATGACGCATGTGGCTACCGATATCACGGGCCACTGCTATGTCAACCAAAAAACAGGCGGGCCGTACCGTTTGCACTGGCAGCGCCACCATCTGGTGGAGAATCATATGGATTCAAAAGTTTACGACTCGGAATATGGGTCACATCTGTGTTATGAAATGCTTACCAAGGCCGGCCTGCATCGTTGGATCGCGTTTTCCGATCAGGCCTTGAGCTTGTTTGACCACGGCATGGGCCCGGATTATCCCAAAGGAGCAAAACCCGCCGAAGTTACGGCCCGCGATGAGGTATTTGATGTTGATTCTAAAATGCCCGGCGACCTTGCCGATTTCATTTGCCGGACGCTAAAGAATGTATATTCACCTGCGATATCGGATCCCAACTACCCCGAAGGCCAGGAAGCCGGCAGTCCCACGATCCTGAGCGATACCTATAATCGCGAAGGATTTACGCAAGCCTCGTTGATCGAAGGCGGTTTCCCGACCAAAGATGATATTGCAGGAATCTATTTTTGGTATTACAAATATCTGCGCATGGTCACCATGGACGGCCATAAATTCACCCGCCCTGAACCGCCTACCACGGTGGTTGATAACCCCTTCCCGGATGTGCCGGGCAATCCGGAAATTGACGGGGATAATATTCCGGCAGATATATTTTCACTGCTGCTGGCTGCGCTTGCCTGGCTGCTATATCTGGGCCAGGTCGTTGAGTGGGGCGTGGGTGAAATCGTCGGCCAATTTGCCAGTAATGCGACGATCGGGCTGCGCGAGAAAATTTACCAGTATGTGATTCTGCCGCTGTACAATATGTGGCTGACCCTGCACTGGTACTTGTCAATCGCCGGTTTCAGTTCGCCCAACCAAGATGAGATCCAGACAGGATTGGAGGCCTTGGGCAAAGGATTTGAATGGGATTGGGAAGGAGTTGAAGCTGCCCTGAATGATCCCTTGGGTGGTTTGGGCCCGCAGAGTTTGGCGGTTTCCAACCCGCCGGAACCATCAAAAAATCCGCACTGCAACGAATCCTATCCGCGCGATGTGGTGCAGGATCCAGGCATAGCCATTGCACAAGCCGGCAGTGTGTTTGGTTTTGCGGTCAATTCGCCCGATGAAGCGCCCAGTGAATTCTTGAACCCGTGGTTGTGGCCGCAGCAGGACCTTGAGGGCCACAATGTACGTACCGAAACTCAACGGACCATGGCAAGCCCCTACCGCATGCCGCAGGATTCCAATATACTTGTCAGCGGCTTGCCGGGCGACAATATTTACCGGAAGAAATATGAGTCCGCGGGCAATGAAACAGAGACCCGCAACATACAAAGCGATATTGAAACAAAACACTTGGGCGCTCCGGTTGACTATGCGGCGTACGTCCTCGCCCAATTAACGGCGCCGATCGCGGATTACAAGCAGGTACCAAACTTCAGCTTGGATTCCGACCGCGGGTACGGATATCTCTGCTGGGACTGGAAGCGTACGCCGGCAACGATCTGTGCACCTAAGGATTACCGCACAAAGGTAAACCCGAACCCGGCCAATGGCCTGGGTGATGGCCCGTATAAACGGGCGTACCGCATGCCGGTGCAGCCGGGAACAGGTTGGAAAAAAGATGATTATCTTTCAGGAAACCCGGCGAGTGCCCCCGACCCCAAGAATGCCGTGAAAATCCGCTATATTGACAAAGAGGTGAAATAACATGCCTATCAAAAAAACAAAAAAAGCCGGGCGAATCGAAAAGCCGAAGCCGAAACAAAGGCCGACCCCAAAACCTAAACCAAAGCCGAAGCCAAGACCAAAACCAAAGCCAAAACCGGCGGATTACAAAGGTTTCGGCAGCGAAGTTGACCGTAAACGCACAGAAGCTTTCAAAGAGCAATTACCGCGCCTGATCGAAAACTTGGAAGGCAAAAAATTCACGCCGTATTTAGTAGTGCGCACGCAGGTGGGCGACCATGGCGGCCGGCCGATTACTACGGAACGCACGCCGCCATTATCCGTAACTTCCGCGCGAATGATCTTGAACAGTCCTGATGTTTGGATCGCGCACGGCACACCCGGCACGACGCCGGAAAATCCCGGAGCGCAAGGCGGCGATGCTTCCATCGGGCAAGAACACACGGTGTATGCGCATGTATGGAACCTGGGCCGCGCACCGATCGCCGGTGTGCAGGTAGAGTTTTACTGGTCAACAGACAATCCGCTGATTGATCCGTGGTATTGTGCGTATCCCGATGATGCCTGGCTCAATGATTTTGAAACTTCAAAAAATGTGCAGTTGATCGGGGTCGCGCGGGTTGATCTGGCGCCGCGCAGCTCAAAAAAATGCCATGCACTGGTAAAATGCCCGAAAGCATGGATCCCGCCGGCGCGCGGATGTTATCGCTTAACCGTGCGTGTTTCCTGTATCGGGGACAGTATCGGCACCACGGCGCCATGGCAGCCGCGCCACAATCGCCATGCAGCGGCGCGCCGCATTTGGGCGCGTACCTAAAAAACATAACCCGTTGTAATTCACCGCAGAGGCGCAAAGGACGCAAAGAAATGCCCGGCGATCTCTGCGCCTCTGCGGTGAATATGTTTTCATTCATTTTAAGGAATTTTCATGTTGGCCAAAGACCAAACGCCAAACCTGTTTGACAAAATCGCTAAAAATTACGATCGCCTCAATCACATCTTTTCCCTGGGATTGGATTTGGCTTGGCGGCGGGCCGCAGCCCAACATCTGCCCAGGCAGGCCGGATTAACCATTCTGGATGTTGCCACTGGCACGGGTGATCAGCTGGTCGCCCTGGAACGCCGCGCCGCGAAACCCTGCAAACTCATGGGCCTGGACCCTTCCCCCGGTATGCTCGGCTTATGTTCGCGTAAAATGATCCGCCTGGGAATAAACGGCATGGTTCAATTGCAATCCGGCAAAGCCGAATCCCTGCCCCTGGAAACGCAAAGCGTGGATGTAATAACCACTTCGTTCGGCATCCGCAATTTCCCCAACCCGCAAGCTGCATTGCGCGAGTTCCACCGGGTCTTAAAACCAGGCGGGCGGGTTATTGTGCTGGAACTTTCCCTTCCCGCGCAGCCTTGGCTGAGAATCCCTTACTTGTTTTATTTCCGGCGCGTCCTCCCCTGGCTGGGAGGATTAATCTCCGGCGAACGCGGAGCCTACAGCTATTTGAACCAAAGCGTGGAACGGTTTCCCCAGGGACGCGAATTTTGCGCATGGTTGGAAAACTCCGGATTTATAAACGTAAACTCGCGGTTACTCACGTTGGGCATTGCCTCCCTGTATGTGGGCGGCAAACCCGCCGCTTAACCGCCAATTTTACAGCTGAAATCTTATGTTTCTTGTGCTATCTTGACCAGACTAAATTCCAAAATAATTTCGCGAAAGGCATTGTCATGAACACATTCCAAAAGTGGTTGGTTGCCGTCCGTCCGTTTGCCTATACTGCCTCGGGGTCTGCTGTGTTTCTGGGGCTGGCCATGGCTTCCTATGCGGGATATCCGATCCATTGGGGACGTTTCCTGTTCACGCTGTTGGGGGTCGTTTGTTTTCACACAGCCGCCAATCTGTTGAACGATATCTATGATTTCCAACGCGGCCTGGACCGTGAAGTGTACCCCATGAGCGGAGCCGTGGTCCGCGGACTGCTTTCCCAAGCCCAAGTGATGCGCGCTGCCCTGCTCTGCTTGGGGGTTGGTTCGGCCGCCGGTTTCTATCTGGCATATGCCACCGGTTGGCCGGTAATGGCTCTGGGCATTGCCGGCGCCGCCATTGCCTTAGGCTATTCGGGCAAGGCATTCGGATTCAAATATCAAGGCTTGGGCGATCTGGTCATTTTGCTGGCTTTCGGCATCTTGCCCGTGTTGGGCACCTATTGGGTGCAGACCCAAACCTTCTCCTGGATGCCGGTGATTTGGTTTGTTCCCATAGCCCTCATCACCGTGGGCATTCTGCACGCCAACAATTGGCGCGACATACGCAGCGACAAGCAACGCCACTGCCGTACCGTAGCTTCGGCCATTGGCCCCAAACGTTCCGCCCAGTATTACCGGCTGCTCATCCTTTTGCCGTTCGCGCTGATTGCGTTCTATTTCATGGCCGGGCTGTTTATCCCCGCCCTCAAGGTGCAGCCACTGGTCTTGTTGGTGTTGCTGGTGCTGCCCGCGGCCATCAAGCTCGCCCGCACCTCCGAAGCGTCCGAACTGTTCTTCCGCCTAGACGGAGAAACCGCCAAGCTCCAGTTGCAATTCGGCTTGATGCTGATCGCCGGATTCTTTATTTCCAAGTTGGTGCATTGGGTCTAATATGCCGCGTGTCTTGACCATAAAATTTTCCGCGCTGACGGCTGCGGCGTTTATAGGCTTCGCGCTGTTATTCCGCGGCGTGATTTTTAATTTTTGGCTGCAAATGACCCTGACCGTGCTGATCCTGTGTGTCTTGGTTTGGGCGGTTTACCCCTCGGAGTTTAAACAAATCTTCGCTTGGCCCCCGCATTCGATCCTGCCGGATATAATTATAGGCCTGGCATCGGCCGCAGTGCTTTACGGAATCTTTTGGGCAGGTAAAATTATTTCCGAAGCCTGGTTTGGTTTTGCCCAACCCAATATTGCCGCAGTCTACGATTTCAAGGGACAAACCCCTGTCTGGTTGATCGGGCTTTTAATGGGCGGAATAATCGGGCCCGGCGAGGAAATCCTTTGGCGCGGCTGGATGCAAAATCATCTGGAAAAACATCTGGGTCTGCTGGGCATGGGCATAAGCGTGCTGGCCTATGCCGGTGTCCATGCGGCGTCGTTGAATGTCATGCTAATTCTCGCCGCCGGCGTGTGCGGGGCTTTTTGGGGGGCTCTGTATCACTTCCGCCGCTCACTGCTGACCAACATCATCAGCCACATTGCCTGGGACCTGACGGTCTTTCTCTGGCTCCCGTTCAATACCTGACGCACAACCATTAACTCCGCAGTCTTCCAAACCACTTCGGCTGTAATTTCAAAGCCACGTTGACCAGCCCGATCAGCACCGGCACCTCCACCAACGGCCCGATAACCGCGGCAAAGGCTGCGCCTGAATTAATTCCGAACACCGAGACCGCCACGGCAATGGCCAATTCAAAATTATTGCTGGCCGCGGTAAATGAAAGCGTCGCGGTTTTGGCATAATTAGCCCCGGCTTTTTTCCCCATCCAAAAGCTCACCAGGAACATCACCACAAAATAGATCAGCAAGGGAACGGCAATCCTCACCACATCCAAAGGAATCCGGATCATGGTTTCACCCCGCAACGAAAACATGACCACAATGGTGAAAAGCAACGCGATAAGCGTAATGGGGCTGATCGCGGGGATAAAGCGGGTGTGATACCACTCTTTGCTTTTAAAACGGATAAGCGTAAAGCGGGTGATAAACCCGGCCAGAAACGGAATACCCAAGTATATAAACACGCTCTTGGCAATCTCCGCCATGGTGATATGCACCTCGGCGCCTTGCAGGCCAAACCATCCGGGCAGCACGGTGATAAACACCCAGGCGTACACGGAATAAAACAGCACTTGAAAAATCGAATTAAACGCCACCAGGCCCGCGCAGTATTCCGTATCCCCCTTCGCCAGGTCGTTCCACACAATAACCATGGCAATGCAGCGTGCCAGACCGATCATGATAAGCCCCACCATATACGCGGGATAAGCGCGTAAAAACACGATAGCCAAAACAAACATCAACACCGGACCAATCACCCAATTCTGGATCAAGGAAAGCGCAAGCACTTTTTTATCCAGGAATACATCCCCTAATTCCTCATACTTCACCTTGGCCAAAGGTGGATACATCATGAGGATCAGGCCAATGGCTATCGGGATATTCGTGGTCCCCACCTGGAATTGATTCCAAAATCCGGCAATCGCGGGATAGAGATAACCGCCCAGCACTCCCACGCCCATGGCCAAAAATATCCAGAGTGTCAGGTAACGATCGAGAAAAGAAAGCTTCCGGGTCAAATTTCCAGACATAGGCCGCTCCTTATTCCGCGGTGCGGATAAATTTTTCAATTTCACTCTTAATTAAATCACGAATGACGCGAATCCGCTTCAATTTTTCCTCATGCGTACCGGTCACGGCCGAAGGATCGGGAAAGCCCCAATGGATTCTTTTGGCAGCACCCGGGAATATCGGGCAGCGTTCGCCGCTGGTTTCATCGCAGACCGTGAAAACATAATCGAACAACTCGCCGCGTTGATGGAAATCAAACACGCTCTTGGTCTTGTTCCCTGAAATGTCAACCCCGACTTCCTTCATAACTTCCACCACCAATGGGTTCAATGTCCCGGGTTCCAAGCCCGCGCTCAAAGTTTCGAAGCGGTCGCCGCCCAATTGATTCAAAAAAGCCTCGGCCATCTGACTGCGCGCGCTGTTGTGGATGCAGACAAACATAACTCTAATTTTGCTCATACGAATCTTCCTCTCCCAGCGCCGCGGCTTTGACTTACGCTTTGATTTACGCTGCGATACTTCATCAATGCGCTCCTGGTTATATTTATTACCGGTTATAAAGCTATCCGGTAATAAATATAACCAGTTTTTAGAAACGCTTCAAGTAAATCCCGCCCCGCAAAACCAAATGGTTCAAGAACCAAGTCGTTGGAAATCCAAAAAACGCACCAAAGTGAAAAACCCAGGCTGGAGTTCAAAGGATTATAGGCATGGAGTTATTTTCATTGCGTCCATGCCCACTTATGCTAAAGTAGCGGATCATTTTTTATTCGAATAGGTTGGTCTATGACGTTAATCAGTTTGCAAAACATCCGTATGGCCTTTAGCGGCCCCACGCTCCTCGAGAACCTTTCGCTGGACATCCTCAAAGGGCAGCGCATCTGCATCTTGGGGCGCAATGGCGCGGGAAAATCCACGCTTTTAAAAATCATGAACCGCGAACTCATCCCCGATGCCGGCGAGGTCATCTATTCTCCCAGTTTGCATGTTGCGCATTTAGCCCAAAACGTTCCGGAAACCAAAACCGGCACCACCTTTGAAGTCGTGGCTGCCGGAGCTGGGTCGGCAGGGGTTGCCTTGGCCGCTTATTATCACGAACTCGCCCAAGGTACGAATCCGGACCGCCTGCACACGGCGCAACACGATTGCACTGTCCTGGAGGGTTGGAAACTTGAACCCATCGTGAACCGGGTGCTTACCCAAGTTCAGGTGGCCGCCGATGTGCCCTTCGCTTCCCTTTCCGGCGGCATGCGCCGCCGGGTATTTCTGGCCCGCGCCCTGGTTCAAGAACCCGATATCCTGCTCCTGGATGAACCGACCAATCATTTGGATCTCGAATCCATTGCCTGGCTGGAGTCATTCCTCATCGCTTCCCGGCTCACGGTGGTCTTCGTAACCCACGACCGCCGTTTTCTAAGAAAATTGGCCACGCGCATTGTGGAAATCGACCGGGGCCAAGTGGTGGATTGGAGTTGCGATTACACCACCTTCCTGGAACGCAAACAAGCTGCCCTGGAGGTCGAAGCCAAAGAATGGGCGCAGTTTGATAAAAAACTCGCCCAGGAAGAGGTATGGATTCGCCAAGGCGTGCGCGCGCGGCGCACCCGGAACGAAGGACGCGTACGCGCCTTAAAAAAAATGCGTGAAGAACGCAAACGCAGGCGGGAGCGCGTGGGCCAGGTTTCCATGTCCGTCAACTTAAGCGAACGTTCCGGCGATCGCGTACTGGAAGCTGAACACGTAACGTTTGGTTATGGTGCCATACCACTGCTGAAAGATTTTTCCTTCACCCTGAACCGGGGCGACCGCGTCGGAATCCTCGGGCCCAATGGCTGCGGAAAAACCACACTGCTCAATCTTCTGCTCGGTAAACTTACACCGCAACAAGGTCTCGTCGAACTGGGCGCGCAAGTGGCACCTTTGTATTTCGATCAATTGCGCGAAGGCATTGATCTGGAAAAAACCGTCTGGGAAAACGTGGCTCCCCCAGGCGGCGATACGGTTGTCATCAACGGCGTATCCCGGCATGTGATCAGCTATCTGCTGGACTTCCTTTTCACGGCCGATCGCGCCCGGACGCAGGTCAAAGCCCTTTCCGGCGGCGAACGCCACCGTCTGCTGTTGGCCCGTTTATTTACCTTTCCGGCCAATCTGCTGATATTCGACGAACCCACCAACGACCTGGATGCTGAAACCATGGAACTGCTAGAAGAATTGCTCCTGGACTACCCCGGAACCCTGATCGTGGTTAGTCACGACCGGGAATTTTTAAACAACGTGGTCACTTCGGCTTTGATTTTCGACAAAGATAATACCGTGAATGAATTCGTGGGCGGATACGACGATTGGGAGCGGCAGATAGCGGCCCTGGCAGAATCAGCCAAACCTAACGCCGTGATTCCAAAGGAAAAACCCACAACCCCTGTTCCTCAAGGCGTGGCACGCAAGTTATCGTTCAAGGAAAAAAGAGAACTCGAAACTCTGCCTGCGTTGATTGAAACCTTGGATGCCGAACAAGAACAATTGCATATTCAATTGGCGGATTTCGTGCAATGCCAGAAACCGGGATTTGTCGCCCAAACCAAAGCGCGCCTCGGGGAGATCGAAACCAAACTCAAGAACGCCTTTGCGCGCTGGGAGGAACTGGACGGCATATTTAAGGGTGGGCAGTAACGCACCTTTATGAAACTTTAACCTTCACCACAATCTTTTTCACCCGTCCCGCAAACCCCATGTTCCCAAACGCATCCAGCGACATCATGGGCATATGCGCATCCTGCGGGAAGAAAATGGCGAACATTTTCGTTCCCACCTTGAGCGCGGTTCCAACTTCCGGCCCTTGGTCAAAAAACGCCACATCCTTTTGCTTGTCGTAAAGTTCAATCACA
Source organism: Candidatus Goldiibacteriota bacterium (assembly GCA_020052235.1). Taxonomy (GTDB): domain Bacteria; phylum Oederibacteriota; class JAAXVQ01; order JAAXVQ01; family JAAXVQ01; genus JAAXVQ01. The sequence continues at coordinate 11,518 of JAGVPM010000102.1, read as the reverse complement.
TTTAATTTTTCAACCGGGCAATACCCCATGGCCTCACTGCCGCTGACCAGATATTGAATATCTATATACTGGCAATGCGCTTCCCAGCGGCAGTCAGCCGGGGCTTTGGGCTGATATTCCTGCACGCTGGCGTATAACTTGTCACCATCGAGTTCATGCCTTCCCTCGGGCAGAGTATCCAGGTTCCCACTGGCCAACATTTTCAACCCGCCTGCCAGGTCTTCGCCTAAGCTCGCATATAGTTTCCAATTTTCTATTTTATCTAAGATCATAACCCCTCTCATTTTCCAAGTGATTGTTCTTCACACATCTGTAAAAGATTCTTAAATTTAAAAATTCCTTTACTAATTAAATAATCACAAAATTCCCGTGCTTTCGTTCTCCCCTCATCATCATGTCCGCATAAAACGTTCTCAATAATTACCTCGATATCATACTGATTAAACGCCATAAAATCCCGCTCATTCTCTGCTAAGGCTTTTAAAATTTTGACTACTTCCCGCGGAAAATTGGCGGCCATGGTTTCAAGCTGTTCCATGACGGGCGGAATTGCGTCAACGCGTTTGGTTGTCTCTAAGACAAATAATAATTGATGAATCGCCCACTGAGGCTCTAACTTGCCAGATCCAAACCAATGCCCAAATGCAGCCATTTCCTTGATATATGCCATTGGAATGGGCGCAGATAAAACCGTCTCTCGGCGATTCTCCCACAATGCTATTATGCGTTGCATTTCTTTGTCCGGTAATTGCTTTTCAGCGTCTGTCAAAATATTGAAACCAATATAAAATATAGCCTCGGCCCGCAATTCATCCGAGGCTCGTTTCCAAAAATTTATAAAAATATCCGATTCTTGTTCCAGTCTTCCCCAAATATAAAACAGCATTAAATGCCAGACTAATCGTTCACCTTTTTTTTCCGTAACACTTTCGATTTCTTCAATTGCTCTGTTATATTCTGTTTTTAAAATCTCAAAAACATCATTATAGGGATGACAAAATAAAATATATGCCTCCCAGGCCGCCTCCCAATATTTACGGTCGCTTTCATCTGACGGGAATATCCGGACCCGATTCCGAGCGGCCCACTCCGGTTTTACTTTCGCCAGGCAAGGAAACCACTGTCCATATACCGAATGGATAGCCAAAGTCGAGTCTTGCGTATGATCAAGATGTTTTTCTAAAACCGCTTCAATCTCAGGCAATATTTCTTGATTTTTCCCCTCTTCGGCATCAACCGCTTGACCCTCAACTCTATTTCTATAAACCCACAAGGCATACTTCATGACCGCATGCATTGCTTTCCCACGCGTGGAATTAATCGAGAGTGAATATGGCTCCTTGCGATTTGTTTTTTCATATTCACTCGTTGGATCCGGGTCTTCGGTTAATGGTTCTAAAACAACCCACACATTCTTCCTAAGTTTCAACGGAATCAAATTTTTACGCATGCCTTCACCTAGCAAGTTCGCTATTCCGCCTCCGGCTTGGCTCCAACCGGCCGCATTTATTTTTTTTATCTCACGCGACTGTTTTATCATCCATTGACAAAGTTCCAGAATACGTATCCACTCCAACTTCGGATTGGCATTTCGAAGGACTTCTTCAAAACCCCAAAAAATCCAAAATAAATAGATCGAAGTGTATGTGCTTGTAAGCTGAGTGAATTGTTGTGCTTCAGCAGAATACAATTCGGGTCTTACTTTCACTAATGAATACAACGTCTGTGCTAACCCTTCCGCTGAAACGCCCCTTGTTTCTACAGATAGTTTCCATTCGTTCAAATATTGAACCAGTTTCTCAACTGGCAAGACCGCCAATTCATCATTATTTTTCGGGCCGGATTCCCATCCCTCCATAACTTCAAGTTCATAACCTAGCGTTTTTTCTGCTTCACTATATTCTTGAACTAATTTTTCATAATAAGGTTTCAATGCCTCCGGCAAGGCTTGGTCCAACTTGCTCAATAGATAAAGCGCTATCCTTTTGAAAACTACCCATGATTTTTCATTGAGAATCGAGACTACAATATTGATGCCGATCGTCGCTTCCAGTTGCATGCCGGTCTTTAAAATCAGGTCGATTAGAATATTTTTAAGCTCGTATGCTTCATATTGCGTTGGTTTTTCGATCTCCGGGCGCCAATAAGAGGAATAATCATAATTGTTCTTTGGGCTCGTATCCTTTGCCCGCGAATAGGTCAAGGATCTATCCAACATCCCGCAAAGCCATTGGAACACGGGAACTCCGGTTGACTTTGCCAGTTCAGGAATAGTGTTACCTGCCAGCTTTTTATAGGAATAATTATCAATTCTGGCTTTCGGGTGAGGTCCATCCCACTGAAAGTCACCATTTTCACTCTTTTCCTGCCAGTTGGGATCCGGGAGTATATCCAGTAATATCTTCGTAAGTTCCAACGCCTCGTCAGCTTTTCCAGCAGAAATATAATACCGGATAAGTTCACCCAAATGCCCGTCAAGCGGATAAAACATATACTCATTTGCCATCCATTTGGCTGCTTTTTCCATTACAGTCAAAGCGATTTCTATTGGCATATTCAGCGTTGCTTTGACCAGATCATCAATGACATAGACATTTTGTGTATCCGGGATTAGCAAAATAATATCCGCAACTTCTCGGGGTGCTTCGGTTGCCATGCGCACTAAATAACCGGATTCCGCCCAAACCGCAAACCTTATATAACCTTCTTCATTTTGTTGAGGTGCAGGCGGATATTGAAAAGCCCCTTTATCTTTAAGTAAAGCAAGCCACTTCGGATTCGTGCATTTTCCGAAGAAATAATTGCGAATATAAAATGTATTAGGAATTTTACCGCATAATATTTCCACATCGGTAGCTATCGGATTTTCTTTCCCAAGCAATTCATCCAAAATTTTTATAAAATCGCTGCTATGCTTTCGTATTTCACCTAAAGCCCAATTTAAAAACCCATCAAACTTCAAAAACTCATATTGCATGTCTTCCGAATACTCACGCGGACGAGATAATCCAACCCGATGGGCCATCATAGGCAATGTTTTGTGATCGGCAAGTCGAAGCCACGTTTGAGCGTACAAATCATCTTGAGCTACCCCTAATTCTTTAAGTATCTCCTCTATTTCACGTTTATGCGTATTTGGCTTCGCGCCTTTGACAAAAGTTGCTAATTGCTCGGCGTTTTTTTCTATTTCACGTTTATCCCCCTGTTTAATAATACCGCGTAACTTCCCAACTCTTTCTTCTATTTCTCGCGCGAATGATGAACCCCCACGCGTATTTTTAATTTTCAAACAAATTCCCAACACATCCCTGACACTACTCTCGATCTCCCTAAAATAATGTCCAATCGGATGTGAACGACTTTGCAAATTTTCGCCATTTTGTCGCAACCAGCAGGCATCCCGATAAAATACTTCTGCGCCAGGTCCAGCCAGTTCTTTAAGTGACTCATAAACTTGCTTTTGGATGCCGTCTAATCTAAAATTCTGTTGCGGCCCCTCCGGCATTTCAGCTTCCTTCTTGTTCGCAGATTCCGGCAAATTCCTTAATTCTAAAATTTTTTCCAATTTCGAGAGCGTCGCAAGCGTAATATTTTTCTTCCCTTTTTCGATAGCGGAAATATCCGGTTGCTTTAACCCTGTGTGGTGGGCCAAGTCAGTTTGCGACCAACCTTTTTGTTCTCTGGCCTGTCTAATTTTCCTTCCGATTTCCTGATTCTCTTTAGCCGGCGCACCTTTAACCCGCTTATTTTCACTATTTTCCTGTTTCAGCAATTGCTCATACACCGATTCCCACCAAGAAAAATGTTCCGCCGCCTCGTTGGTTCGTTTCCACTCACGTCTAATCTTAGGCCAGTTTTCCGTAAATTGTTTTTTCGTGATTAATGTGAAAATTTCTTTCGGCTGGTCGCAGCGTGATAAAACACGGATAATCCGCTTAACAAAGCTCGGATGGGCCGGATTCCTGACGATTTGTTCCGCTTCCTCCAAAGCTGTTTCCGACAGATCCCAAAAATACTCTTTTATGTTCATGCGAGTTCCCCCTGCATGAACAAATTAATTTCCTCGTCTACATGTTGAACAATCGCACGCGGCTCAAGTTTTTTATCGTACATTGCGCCGCGATAATCTGTCAGATATGCTTGCTTGAAATCGGCGGCGGAAAAATTTTTACGCCAATTAATTAATGCCAGTTGATAAGATCGGGGTGTAGCTTTTAAAAATAGGTTTAATGGTTCGATTTTTTTCGAAAGGTAATAGAGATCAATCACATCACGGGGTTCATTTCTGCCCAGTGGAATCACTTGACCGGCTTTATCCACGCCTGGTGCAACACCGGTAATTGCCGCCAACTTTTGAAAATAAATTCGTTTCACATCATATACGGGAACACCGTCAAAATTTTTAATTACCGGCTGAAATGGCAACGGATCTTCAACGAAATCAAGCTTCAATGATTCATCCGTTCCCTTGATTCTCAACGTATAAAAATTATATCTGACCTTGCCTGGTCTGCGTGAATCTTCCATGAATTTCGGCGCATATCCAAACGTCTCTTTTATGGCTTCAAGAATTGCCACAATTTCGCCATCATCAAAATTTTGTGAGAAAAAATCCAAATCCCGTGAAAAACGATGCTTAAGGTAATACAATTCCAAAGCCGTACCACCGGCCAAGGCAAAACTTCCGGATTCTTTCGAAAAAATTCGCAATACTTCTAATTGAATTTCCCTTAATTTAATCGCCATATATACCGCCGATTAATATAGATTAATCACTATATTTAATATAGCATATATTCTATATTAAGTCAAGGACAGCAATTCTATGAATCTATCGTACGGCTACATTTTTGAGGTATTCTGTCATTTCGAGGAGCTTTAGCGACGAGAAATCTAAAAACGCATGAATCAGATTTCTCGCTGCGCTCGAAATGACAATCGTTTTCTAAAACATAGCAGCAGCGATATACCCCCGCCTTAAATCCCGGCCATTTTCGCCAAAGGATCGGTATGGATTTCCGAGGTTAAGCGGAAATCAATGTCCGCGTATTGCTTCACATAATGGTGCAGCATCCATTCCGATTCCACGAAAAAAACCGGGCGCTCATCCTTATCCAAACCGATGCTGTTGGCTTTGGAGCGGAAGAAATCGGCAAATTGGGTGGGATTGTTCGAGGTGATCCAGCAGGCTTTATAAAAATTCAATGGTTGGAAACGGCATTCGGCGCCGTATTCGTGCTCCAAGCGGTATTGAATGACCTCAAATTGAAGCAAGCCCACGGTTCCAACAACTTTTCGCCGTCCGTCATCCAGAATAAACAATTGAGCTACGCCTTCGTCAGTCAATTGCTGAATCCCCTTCTCCAACTGCTTGCCTTTCATAGAAGTATTGATGAGCTCTTTGAATATCTCCGGCGAAAAACTGGGCACGCCTTGGAAATGGAAATTTTCCCCGGCTGTGAGCGTATCCCCGATCTTAAAATTCCCGCGGTCATACAGGCCTATGACATCCCCGGGGAAGGCTTCATCTATCACGTCTTTTTTCTGCCCCAGAAAGCTGGCCGGATTCGAGAAACGCAGATTGGTATCCAGGCGCACATGATGGTAAAACGTATTGCGCTCAAATTTTCCGGAACAAACGCGGAAAAAGGCAATGCGGTCACGGTGGCGCAAATCGAGGTTGGCGTGGATTTTAAACACAAATCCGCTAAACCCCGGTTCTTCCGGGGCAATGGTGCGCGCATCCGCGGCCATGGGCTTGGGCGGCGGCGCGATTTCCACGAACGTATCCATCAATTCTTTCACACCAAAATTATTCAATGCACTCCCGAAAAACACCGGTGCGACTTCCCCGGAAAGATATTGCACTTTTTCAAAACCTCCGTACACCCCCGAAAGCAATGCCGCATCTTCACGCAACTGAGCGGCCAGCAGGTTTCCCACGTGCTCATCGAGCGCCACACTTTGTAAATCCGAAATATCCACCACATTGGCCGTGACCGCCTGATTCGCAGTGAATAACCGCAGATTCTTTTCATGCAAACTATAAACGCCTTTAAACGTCGCACCCCGGCTAATAGGCCAGCTTAAGGGGCAGACTTTAATCGAAATCTTGCTTTCAATTTCATCCAGCAAATCAAACGGGCTCTGGCCTTCGCGATCCAGCTTGTTGACAAAAATAATCACCGGCGTCTTGCGCATCCGGCAGACTTTCATTAAATTTTCCGTCTGTTCTTCCACGCCCTTGACGCTGTCGACAATCAAAATTACGCTGTCCACGGCCGTCAGGGTGCGGTACGTATCTTCCGAAAAATCCTTGTGCCCCGGGGTATCCAGCAAATTGATCTTCAGATCGTGGTATTCAAAACTCATAACCGCCGAAGCCACGGAAATCCCGCGCTGGCGCTCGATTTCCATAAAATCGGACATGGTGCTTTTCTTGATCTTATTGGATTTAACGGCCCCGGCACTTTGAATGGCTCCGGCAAAAAGCAAAAACTTTTCCGTCAACGTGGTCTTGCCCGCGTCCGGATGGCTGATGATGGCAAACGTCCTTCTTTTACTGATTTCTTCTTCGTTACTCATGGATTCACCCTAACATTAAAACACCACACGCCGTTCAGGTGTGTGGTGTCTGATACACGCGGCACAGATTGTATCGTTTTCGTTCAATTCTGTAAAGGGATGAATGGGCGTTATTTCAACGTGTCGGCCAGCATATAAACTCCCCCGAGCACGACCAACGCACCGCAAACTTTTTTAACCATCAAGACCCCATTGGATTTTTCGGTCCAATTCAAATACCGCTGTACTACTTCGGTAAAGGTTCCGGCCAGAACCATAATTGAAATATGGCCGAGGGCATAAACCAATACCAAGGATACGGCAAACCACAGATTCTTCGCGGCCACGCTGAACACCACGCCCAGGATCGGTGCCATAAAAGCAAAGGTGCAAGGTCCCAAAGCCATACCAAAAATCAGGCCCAGCAAAAACGCCGCAGCTAAACCTTTTTTTTGAAAAACCGGCTGCTTGGCTTGATTTAAAAACTTCAGTTGTATAACTCCCAGCAAGTGCAGCCCCATAACCACCAAAACTCCGGCCACCAGATAATTGCCCCAGGGCCCGATATTTCCGGCGATCCTCCCCAACCAACCCGTAATCATGCCGGCCAAGGCGATGGTTATAAGAATGCCTAGGGAAAAAAGCAGCGAGAGTAAAAAAGCCCGCTTGGTGGATATCCGGCCCTGGTCGTCAATAAACCCGATGATGAGCGGGATGTCGGCCAAATGACACGGGCTTAAAAGCAGGCTCAACATCCCCCAAATCCCGGCACCGGCCAACGCGATCAACGGCGAGGCATTCAGCGTGTTGTTGAGGCATGTAAACAGCTGAACCAACATTATTTCACGCCCTGTTTTTGCAAGACTTTGACAATCTCAGCTTTCGGGAAGAATCCCATGTGCCGGAAATACTCTGTTCCGTTCTTATCGAGAAACACCTGTGTCGGAATAGCCCGAATTTGATACTTTTCAGCAAACGGTTCACCCGCCCTGGTCCAAACATCATAAAACATCACCTTCACCTGGGCACCATATTCTTTCTCGATTTCAGCCATAACCGGCTGCATCATTTTACAGGGAATGCAATTGACCGAACCCAATTCTACGAACGTAACAAGATATTGGCGCTCCGGTTTTTCTGCCTGAACCGCTTTTTTCATAACCGTTGGTTCAGGTTTGGCTTTCATGGCATTCGCCACTTGGGGAATAATCCCAACCGCCAGGCCGAATAAAAACAGAACACTGGTTGCGAGCGCGCTTGATCTGCATTTTTTCATATTTTCAACGCGCCGCAGTATTTTGCTGAATCTGTTTGGCCATCCCCGCAACTGCAGTTTCAGTAACCGGCGTTTGACCTTTCACCAGTCCCATTTCAGTTAAAACAACCGCCGTGGACGCCACCCCGATGCGTTCGAGCGTTTTTCGGCCGCACGCAACCGGACAGCCGTCGATTACCAATCCCGGGGTCGTCATAATCCCAAAAGCCATGATCTCACTAATTTCAGTTACCTTTTCCACGACATGCTCAAGTCCGAGTTCCCGCGCCGCCTGAGCGGCGTTGGCTGACAGTTGTTTGCATTTCGCGCATCCGGCTCCCAAGATCTGGATTCGTATCATGCTTTCACTCCCTTGATCTCCTTAGAAAATCCAATTAAAAATAAATCCCACCAACAAAATCCCCGTTCCCACGACCCCGATGAACGCGGCGATTAACGTTGGTTTCAAAACCTTGCGCAATATGATCATTTCCGGGAGCGAAAGGCCGATTACCGACATCATAAATGCCAGCACCGTCCCCAGCGCCACGCCTTTGGATAAAAGCGCTTGCACCACGGGAATAATGCCGGCAGCATTGGAGTAGAGCGGAATCCCGAGCAAGACCGCCAACGGAACCGCCCAGGCATTGCTTTTCCCCAACCAATGTGCCAGGGCATTTTCCGGAACATAGCCGTGAATGCCGGCTCCCACCAAAATACCCAGCACCACATACAGCCAAACCTTCCCCACAATGTCCCGCACCGCGTCCAAGCCGTAGTGAATCCGCTTGACCCAATCCATCTTGTCTTCAGGACCGGCTTGCGCCTGCCCCGCACTGGTGTAAACCCACGCTTCCACATAACGCTCCAGCCGCATCCGCCCAATAATCCACCCGGCCACCAGGGCAATCAGCAGCCCCATGGACATATAAACCAGCGCTACTTTCCAGCCAAACAAGCCATATAATAAAACCAAGGCAATCTCATTCACCATGGGTGCTGAAATTAAAAACGAAAACGTCACGCCCAAAGGAATCCCCGCGCTGACAAACCCGATAAACAGCGGGACCGCCGAACAGGAACAAAACGGAGTCACCACACCCAATCCCGCCGCCAAGATATTGCCAACCCATTCTTGCTTTCCGGCCAGAATCCGCCGGGTACGTTCCGGGGAAAAAAACGAACGCACCAACCCAACCCCAAACACCACCAACGCCAGCAGCATGAGCACCTTCGGGGTGTCATATAGGAAAAACTCAACCGAAGCCGCCAAATGCGATCCACGTTCCAGGGAAAAAACGCGCCAAGTCAGCCATTGCGCCATGGGTGCCAACATTTGATAGACAACCCACCAAAGCACCAGCCCCGTGCCTACGCCCATGAGATAGCGCGGTAATTGTAAAGGTTTTTTCAGAGAATCCGATGCATTTGACAAGTTCATGGTTTAAGCTCCCGCTTTCCCTGCCAGCACCCGGTGTTTTTGAGCCTGTTTTTGCAAGACCGTCTCGACGCAATCCAGGGATTTTAAAATACACGGAACCAAAAGACGGTAGTACACGTTGGTGCCTCGTTTTTCGTCTGCAATTAAACCGGCGTTTCTCAACACCGAAAGATGTTTGGACACGGTCGACATATCACTGCCGACCAATGCCTGCATTTCACACACACAGTGATCGCGCTCGGCCAATGCTTCTAAAACCCTCAGCCGCGCCGGATGCGCCATGGCTTTCAACACCCCGGCACGCGCTTTTAACTGTTCCCCGGTCCAGTGCCCCATATTTCCCTCCGCAAACTTTCTTATTTGGCATTTTAGCCAAATAGCCAAATATAGTCAATATTTTTTTATCGTTCCGTTGACTTTCCATATTCAACCTTTCCGCCCGACTTTGAACCGTGTATAATATGCTTACTATTTTTGACGGTTCAAGGAGGCTTCTAACATGAACACCGGATTGATTTTTTTAGCCGGCCGGGCCCTCCCCAAGATTTATTGGTCCTAACCCATGACTTTTCGCATTTTCCGAATACTTTTACTCTTTGTGCTGGCCGGACTAATTTCGGGCGCGGTCCGAAGTTGGGCTGACGAACCGATCCTAACCCCGGAACGTATTCTTTCATTTAAAAGTGAGATCGAAATTCAAACCGACGCCTCCTTGCTGGTTACCGAAACCATTACCGTAACCGCTACGGGAGAAAAAATCATTCACGGCTTGCTACGCGAATTTCCCATCAGTTACCGGTCCATCGAAGGCCGAAACATCCAAGTGGGTTTTGAAATAAAAAAAGCCTTGTGCAATGGCCAGCCCGAACCTTTCCGTTTAGAAAGGACAGCGAAAAGCATTCTGATTTTCGTGGGACGCACGGGGGTGATGCTTACTCCGGGCGTTTACACCTATGCCCTGACCTACCGCACCGACCGGCAATTGGGCTTTTTTTCCCAATATGACGCGTTGTATTGGAATGTCACGGGCACCAACTGGCCTTTCCGGATTGAAAAAGCTTCCGTGCGCGTGGTGTTGCCTCCGGGAGCGAAGGTACTGCAAACCGAAGGCTACACCGGCGCCTTCGGTTCCCAGGAAGCGGATTACCTTAAAGGCATGGACGAACAACTGCAACCAATCTTCACCACCACCCGCGTCCTGACGCCCGGCGAAGGCTTTACCATTGCGGTGGCGTGGCCCAAAGGCTACGTCCAGGTGCCTTCGGCGCGGGAAAAATTTCTGCAATCCCTGCAGGATCAAATTCCCAATACCGCTCTGACCGCCGCGGCAACCTTGCTGATCCTTTTCATTTATTTTTTCACGATCAGTAAGCTGGTGGGACCCCGGCCTTCCCCGGGCACGATCATACCGTCATTTTATCCGCCGCAAAATTTATCCGCCGGCGAACTCCGCTTTCTTTGGAACCGGGGATACGATGCAAAAATCATGACTGCCACGGTTGTCCAGCTTGCTGTTCAAGGGGTGCTAACCATAGAGGAAAAAAAGGGGAAATACTTTCTCCATAAAACCGAACCGCCCTCTTCCGTGATTTCTCCCGAAGCCCAAGCCTTGGCAGCCAAGTTTTTTCCCACCGCACCCAGTTTGGAATTGCATAGCCGCAACCACGCACAATTGGAATCCGCCGTTTCCTTGTTGAAGCATCAATTGAAGTCAAAATTCAAAAACCTCTATTTTAAAAGCTACCGGCAGTTTGTGGCCATAGGCGCAGGGATATCGCTCGTGGGTTTTACGGCCATGGTGCTGCTGGCCAACGATGCGGTCAATGCCCTGGGCATGGCCGCGCTTTGGGTGTTTTGGTCGTGCATCATGCTGCTGATGCTGGCCTTGACCCTGCAGCAATTCAAGGATTTCTTCACTACGTTTAAACCCACGCCTTTTTTTATGGGATTGTTCAGCAGCGCTCTCCTGGCATTCACGTTTTGGTTCGCCGTAAATTTTTATCCCCGGATCAATGAGGCTCTGTCGCCCGCAGCCGCGGCCGTGTGGTTTTTCATCCCCATACTTCATGTGTTTTTTTATCGGCGCCTGAAATTCCCAACCGCCTTGGAACAAAAATATCTGGATCAAATTGCCGGTTTTAAACTTTACCTTTCCACCACGAGACTGTGTCACAACTGTCTCAACGAGAGGAATGAGCATCATATAATATCCCCTCTCCCCGGCGTTAGCTGCGGGAGAGGGAGAGGGTGAGGGGTCC
>JAGVPM010000115.1 GCA_020052235.1 Candidatus Goldiibacteriota bacterium | reverse complement strand
GTAGGGAACGGTTTCAAACCGTTCCCTACAAAAATTTAAATCCAAACGGTTACTTTATGGCCATTCAAAATCAAGAAATCGCCGAGCTGTTCCTGCAAGCCGCCCAGCTTTTGGAAATCGACGGAGCCAATCCTTTCCGGGCGCGGGCCTATGCCAATGCGGCCTTCACCATCGGCAACTGGACCCGCAGCGTGGCGGACATGGTGCGGCAAAACGAGGAACTTTCCCTGATTCCCGGCGTGGGCAAGGATCTGGCCGAGCAGCTAAAGCAGCTCGTGCTCAAGGGCAAACTGCCGCAACGCGAAGAATTGCTCCAGCGTTTACCCGTGGGCCTGCTGCACATGCTCAAAATTCCCGGATTGGGGCCCAAGCGGGTAGGTGTGCTGTACCGCAAGCTGAACCTGACCAACCTGGAGCAACTGCGCATTGCGGCAGACGCAGGCACTTTGAAAACCCTCGGGGGCTTTGGTCCCAAACTCGAACAACAAATCCGCGCGGGCTTGGACCAGCCCCTGCTGCACACTAACCGGCGGTTGTGGGCCGCGGTCAAACCCGTGGCCGACGACTTGGTGCAAGTTCTCAGAAAAATTCCGGGCGTAGGCACCGTGATTCCAGCCGGAAGTTTCCGCCGGGGCGCGGAGACTGTCGGCGACCTGGACCTGGTAGCCACGGCATCGGATTCTGCGGCCATCATGGAGGCTTTCGTGCATTACGAGGACGTGGGCTCGGTAGTGGCGAACGGCGAAACGCGCGCCACGGTGCTTTTTCACTCCGGGTTGCAAGTTGATCTTAGAGTGGTGCCCGAAGCCGGCCTGGGCGCGGCTTTGCAATATTTCACCGGATCGCAAGCGCACAATGTCGCGCTGCGCACCTGGGCGCAGGAAAAAAAATTAAAACTGAATGAGTATGGCGTGTACAAAGGCACCCGGCGTTTAGGCGGAAACAACGAAACCGAAGTGTACGGCGCCTTGGGCCTGCCGTACATTGATCCCGAACTGCGCGAAGGCCGCGGAGAACTGGAAGCCGCGCAAAGCAAAACCTTGCCCATCTTGGTTTCACATAAAGATATCCGGGGCGACCTGCACGCCCACACGCACGCCACGGACGGCACCGCCAGCTTGGAGGACATGGTGCAGGCAGCGCGCGACCGGGGCTACACCTACCTGGCCATCACCGACCACTCCCAGCGCGTGACCGTGGCGCACGGCTTGGACGCGCACCGCCTGACGCAGCAACTGGATGCCATTGACCGCCTGAATGAAAAGCTCAAAGGCTTCACCATATTAAAAGGTATGGAAGTGGACATTCTGGATGATGGTTCTTTGGATCTGTCCGAGCCTTTACTAAAGCGCCTGGATTTGACAGTGTGTTCTATTCATTCTAAGTTCAACTTGTCAGCCAATAAACAGACAGAGCGCATTCTGCGGGCCATGGACAATCCGCACTTCACTATTTTGGGACACCCGACCGGGCGTTTGATTAATGAGCGGCAGGGGTATCCGGTGGAGATGGAGCGGATTATTCAGGGCGCAAAAGAGCGCGGGTGCTTCTTGGAGTTGAACTCGCATCCGGCGCGGCTGGATTTGACGGATATTTATTGCCGCATGGCGAAAGAGCTGGGAGTGAAAATTTCGATTTCCACGGATGCGCATAGTGTGCGGGATTTTGAGCAGATACACTACGGGCTCAATCAGGCGCGGCGGGGGTGGCTAGATGCCAAGGCGGTGTTGAATACGCATTCGCTCAAAGACCTCAAAAGGCTGATGCGGAGGAAATAAAACCTGTTTGTTTTTTTTATTATTCCCCTCCCCAGGATGTGGTGGGAGGGGGCGAGGGGGAGGGGGTAAAAACTTTAAATATTAATGGCTTAAATTCATAAATTAACTCCGGCCCCCAACGCAAATGGGTGCGGGCATATGGGGCTCCGATTAACCAAGAAATATTTTGGCAATTATATATAATTGATTTCTTAAATGCATAAAATAGCTGGAGGTTTTTACATTGCCATCCAAACGCATCACCTTTGACGTCATTGAGAATGTCGGGCCTAATAATTTGCGTGACACATTGAAGTCGAAACTTGCTAATACGTCAGCAGTCTGTATTGCTATGGCATTCGTGACTGAGTCGGGGCTGGATGAAATTACTTGGTTATTGCAGGGTGCAACGTTCAGCGGAATGGTCCGAATAGTTACCGGGTTATATCAAAATGTCACCGAGCCAAAAGCTTTAAAAATTCTGCTTCAGCTCCAAAAAACGCGGCCCGAAAGATGTGAAATTCGATTATCGAAAGACCGGAAATTTCATCGTAAATTGGTTTTATTAGAGAATGGAACGAGGGCAACAGCCATTATCGGTTCTTCAAATTTAACGCGGGAAGGCTTAAGCAGTAGTGGCGAACTGAATCTGATGATCTCCCTTGCACGAAATATTTCTGTTTATAAAAGATTGAAAAAAGCGTTTGAAAAGGATTGGAGCAACTATCATTCGGTTCCGCTAACATACGAACGGATTAAAATCTATGAAAAAGTGCATCGCAAATCATTAAAACAGCAAAGCTTAACCCAAAGCCAATTGGAGTTGATCTTAGGAGCAAAACCGAAGCATGAAATTGTAAGAACTCAGAAAGAAACAATCGGGATTTGGCTGGACGGTTGTAAGGGTTCTGTTGAAAAGGACACGGTAGAAACAATAAACGATACAACCGATTGGGAAAAAAAGAAATATGAATGGTACTCCACGGCTGGAATTCACCGCATGAAACAGGGTGATGAAATTTATATGTTTGACTTCACCGACAAGATTTTTAGTCGCGTTAAAGTAATTGCTGAGACACGTACACCTAACCTTACATCAAACGGCAGGTATTTTGTTGCTTACAAGCCTGTTAAAAACTACAGACGTAATATTACAGACACACTTTGGAATCAATTGAAATACGTTGACATCAGTAAGCGAACCTCCCAAAAAAGAAAAAAAGTCCGCGAAAAAATCGCAAAGCAATTGATGAAGATATTACGAAAGCGTAGATAACAAGACTTTCGAGCGTGGATTTCATGCCTGTGCACCGATTTCCGGATTTCAAACCAATAATTCAAGCGCTCGGATTAACTCAGGGATTCGTTCGCTGACGACAAGCCAAATGCGTTCCTGCTTAATCTCGCCGTACTCATGTGCCAAAACGTTTCTTTGGGCTACAATATTCTTCCAAGGAATCTCAGGATGAGCGTTTTTACAGTTATCCGAAACACGGCGGGCGGCTTCTCCAATAATTTCCAAACTCCGTTCCACTGCCAGCTGAACCTTGCGGTCATTTTCATATTGTAAAAACACGTATCCCTTAATAAAACCTGCAATAGTCCGGGCAGCATCCAGCATGTCCCAGAGATACGCAGCGTCCCGTTCTTCAGGCTGCATAAATCACCTCATTGGATTCCAAAATTGTCCGGCGGCGAAAGGGGTTGCGCAGGCTTTCTCTCTCAACCAAGTCAACCTTGCGCGAAAAAATAGCGGATAATTCTGTTTGCATATCAATCCAGTCAAACATACTCCAGTGTTCATCCGGCAAAAAACTAATGAGCACGTCCACGTCGCTGTCGGCCCGGAAGTCATTGCGGATCACCGAACCAAACAATGCCAATTCCTTGATTTTCCATTTGTGGCAGAATATTTCAAGTTGTGGCCTTGGCAATTCAACTTGAATGCCGGGCATATTTTTCTCCTCCAAAATTTACGTAATTACATTCTGAATTGTACACCCGGCGATTATTTGGCGACAAGCGTTTTTAAATACCAAAAAACCGCCACCGTTTGACATTCCAGATAACGTAGGGGCGTATTGCAATACGCCCCTACCCATGGGTAACGTCATTCCCCAACATTAATAAATTATTGATTTTTTACTGCCGGTTTTTTGAGCGGGGTAATCTTTTGACCATGATGGTTTCATTGTATTGCTTGGCCACGGATTTGTAACTGACCGAATCCATGCACTGCTGCATGATATAGCGGCCCCGGCCGTGGGACTTGCGGCTGGTGAATATTTTTTTCACTTCCAAAACAGTCAAGGGGCGGGGTTTGTACGAGCGCCCGAAATCGCGGATGCTGATGGTCATGGCGCCGTGTTCGAGCTTGGCGCGCATTTCCACCAGCCCTTCTTTTGAAGGGGCATACGCGTGCAATATAACATTGGCCACGGCTTCATCCACGGCCAATTCAATTTCATCAATGGCCGGTTTGGAAAAACGGCAGCCTTGGGCAAAATCACGAATCTGATCGCGGATTGTGCCCAGGTGGTTTAAATTACCTATAAAAGTTATGCTTAATTCTTTCGTCGCCATAGTTATCCCGTGAAAAAATTTTACCACCAAGGTCCGCATACACCAAGCATTGTATCGTTTTTTTTATAATAATTCCAGCGCGGCAAAGCGCACCAGCATCTGTTTGCGCCCAACGCGATTGAAGGCGATTTCCACCTTCATGTTCTCGCCTTCCCCGCTCCGGCCGATAATGGTTCCCAAGCCGAATTTGGCGTGCTTGACTTTTCGCCCGGCGCGCAGCCCGTCATCCTCCGGCTCGTCGGCTGCCAACACGTGTTTGACTTCCTGACTTTCATCTTCCGGAGCCGGCGGATCAACAAACACATCCGTGGCACCCGCATATTTCTTCCCGCCCCATAAGCCGCGCATGGCTTCCACGCTTTGTTCGCGCTGGTGGCTCAGGGGTTTTTGTCCGGCCAAAAGCCGGGCCGGGATTTCATGCAGGAAACGGGATTCCGAGTTGTACACCCGGTTGCCGAAAGATAAGCGCGTGGCTGCTCCGGTTAAAACCAGGCGTTGCCGCGCGCGCGTGATGCCCACATAGCACAAACGGCGCTCTTCGGACAAACCGTTTTCATCCTGCAGGGCATTGGAATGCGGAAACAAGCCTTCCTCCATACCCGCCATGAACACCAGGGGAAACTCCAAACCCTTGGCCGAATGGAACGTCATGAGGGTAACCTGGTCGCTGTTGCTGTCGTCATCGTCCCAACTGGAAGCCAGGGCGATCTGATCCAAAAATCCCGTGACCGTGTTGTCCCCGGTCTGCCGGAATTCATCGGCAGCGGCAATCAATTCATTTAAATTTTCCACGCGCGGCGAGCCTTCTTCATAGGGCGCGGCCTGCCACATGCCCAGATACCCGGTCTCGGTCACCACGGCTGTAAGATATTGGGGCAAGTCTTCCTTATCCAACCGTTCCAGCAACCCGTGAATCACGCGCACGAATTCAGCCGCTGCCCGCTGTACCCGGTCCGTAACCAACCCCGGCTGCTGAGCGATCTTTTCCATAGCACCGAACATGGTCACCTGATCTTGCGCGGCAATCTCCCGGATTTTCGAAAGCGCGCCGTCGCCGAACCCGCGCGTGGGCGTATTGATGATGCGCCCCAGGGACAATTCATCCGCGGGGTTGGCCAGAAACTTCAAATAGGAAAGCACATCTTTGACTTCCATGCGGTCGTAAAATTTCATGCCGCCGATAATGCGGTAAGGCAGCCTTTCGCGCCTCAAGGCGTCTTCATAGGGGCGCGATTGGGCGTTGGTGCGGTACAAAACCACGCAATCGTTCAAACGCATGCCGTCGCCCGAGTTGCGCCGCGTGGCGCGCAAAATTTCCCGCACCGCGAACGAAGCTTCCTCAGCTTCGCTCTCGCCGCGAAAATAAAACAGAGGCTCCCCGACGCCGTTTTCAGTCCACAATTTTTTTTCTTTGCGCCCGCTGTTGTTTTTCACCACGGCCCAGGCTGCTTCCAAAATGGTTTGGGATGAGCGGTAATTTTGCTCGAGCTTAATGACCGTGGCCGTGGGAAAATCGCGCTCGAACTCCAGGATATTGCGCAAATCCGCGCCCCGGAACTGGTAAATGCTCTGATCGTCGTCGCCGACCACGGTCAAGTTGCCCTGATCCCCCACCAGCCGCCGGATCCAGCCGTACTGGCAATGGTTAATGTCCTGATACTCGTCGACCATAATGTATTGAAATTGATGTTTGTATTTGGCGTAAACTTCCGGGCTCTTGTCGAACATTTTTACCACACTCATAATCAGATCACCGAAATCATAGGCATGATTCAGGGCCAACTTTTTCTGAAAGCGCTTGTACACCTTAGCCACCAGGCGCGTGGTAAAGTCCGTGGCCAGCTGCTCGTACTGTTCCTCGTCGATCAATTCATTCTTCGCGCCTTCAATGCGGTACAT
The DNA here is from genome assembly GCA_020052235.1 of Candidatus Goldiibacteriota bacterium. Taxonomy (GTDB): domain Bacteria; phylum Oederibacteriota; class JAAXVQ01; order JAAXVQ01; family JAAXVQ01; genus JAAXVQ01. Next base: position 897 of record JAGVPM010000115.1, on the reverse strand, counting down.
GATCTGATCGGCCTTGAGGGTTTTTTCATCCAGGTTCAATTCCCGCTGGCATTCTTTGATTAAGCGTTTGCAATCCTCTTCATCGTAAATGGAGAAAGGAATGGGATTTTCGATTTTCAAAATACGCAGGCAAAGCGCGTGAAAGGTGCCGATCCAAATTTTCTTGGCCACTTCCTTGCCCAGCAGATAATTAACCCGGTCCCGCATTTCCCCTGCGGCTTTGTTGGTGAACGTGACGGCCATAATGGCGGCGGGATTAACTCCCCGCGCGCCTATCAAGTGTGCGATACGAAAGGTAACGACCCGGGTTTTCCCCGAACCGGCACCCGCCAATATAAGCAACGGGCCTTCGCCGTGTTCCACGGCTTCGCGTTGGGGTTGATTAAGTGTCGAAAGGTCCAATTTATTTGCCATGAATTTCTTTTAGCTCCTGACCAGGCCGGAAAAAAACCCGCCGCAATGAAGGTACCGGAACAAACTTTCCGGTTTTTACCACGCGCCCGATGCTGGACTTCCGTTGGCGCGTGCCGAACGTTCCCAAACCCCGAATTTCAACCCGGCGCCCCTTTTGCAATTCCTGAGCCACCGTGTTTAAAAGCATGTCCACAATCACCTGGGCTTCCCGGTTCATGAACCCAAACCGCTTGGCCACCCGGTGCGCCAAAATAACTTTATTCATGTCATGCCTCCTATATATAACACCATCATATAACTCTATTCCCCTCCCCAGGATGGGGTGGGAGGGGCAAGGGGGAGGGGGCTTACAATCATTTTCAAATGCTCATCCCCTCTCCTGCACCTCTCCCACAAGAGACTGTGTCACAACGTCCGTCCACAGCCTCTAATCACATTCCCCTCCCCAGGGTTGGTGGGAGGGGATGTAGGGGAGGGGGTTCG
>JAGVPM010000069.1 GCA_020052235.1 Candidatus Goldiibacteriota bacterium | reverse complement strand
TTATATAATTTCGAACCCCCTCCCCTACATCCCCTCCCACCAACCCTGGGGAGGGGAATGTGATTAGAGGCTGTGGACAGACGTTGTGACACAGTCTCGTCGAGGGAGGGGAATTTAAATCCGTATCAGGTTTTTCTTTTCAAAAGTTCCAAACACTTTTGTTCCATCGCCTCAGCAGTCAATCCGTACTTTTCGTACAACTGCGCAATGGTTCCTTGTTCCACAAAATGATCCGGCAGCCCTAGGCGCTCAACCGCAATCCCGCTAACCCCGGCGGCTTGCAGGCATTCCAAAACCGCGCTGCCAAAGCCGCCGGCTAAAACATGATCTTCGGCCGTCAACACCGCGCGCGTGGCCGGCGCCCATTTGAGCAGCAACGCCTGGTCCAATGGTTTTACGGAGCGGGCGTCAATCACCATCGCATCCACTTTATATTTTTTCTTCAAGACCCCGGCCACAACCAAAGCCGGCGCCACCATTGGGCCCAGGGCCAGGATCACAAGGTCCTTCCCGTTTTTCACCACGCGGGCTTTCCCGGGCAAAATGGCCGGAGCGCCGGATTTAAACGTTTGATCCGGCGTAACCCCGCGCGGATACCGGATGGCCACGGGCCCGGCGCATTGCATGGCACCGCGCAGCATGCCGACCAGTTCCTGGGCGCCGCTCGGCGCCATGACGGACAGATTGGGCAAATGCCGCAAATACGCCAAATCAAACACGCCATGGTGCGTGGGGCCGTCTTCGCCAACCAAACCGGCCCGGTCCAGCGCAAAAACCACGGGCAAATTTTGTAAACATACGTCGTGAAAAATCTGGTCATAGGCGCGCTGCAAAAAAGTGGAATACACAACCACCACCGGACGCATGCCCGCCGCGGCCATGCCTGCCGCCATAGTGACCGCGTGCCCTTCCGCTATCCCTACGTCAAAAAACTGTTTCGGGCGCTTTTGCGCATACTCGTCCAGGGATGTCCCCGAGGTCATGGCCGCCACAATGCCGACCACTTTGGGATTGCGCTGCGCCAAGCTCAGCAAGGTTTTGGCAAACACCTGCGAATACGTCAACCCGGCGCCGGCCTGGCGTTCTCCGGTTTCGGCATCGAACTTTGGGGTGCCGTGAAACGCCACGGGATTTTTTTCCGCCGGCTCATACCCTTTGCCCTTGCGGGTATTGACATGCAAAACAATCGGCCCAGGCAACTGCTTGATGCGTTCCAGCATGGTAATCAATTCGTCCATGTCATGCCCGTCAATGGGGCCGAAGTAACGAAACCCCAGTTCCTCAAACAACATGCCCGGCGTCAGCAACCCTTTGGCAATCTCTTCCAGAAAATAGGTAAGCTTGATCGCCGTCTGCCCGAAGACCGGAATTTTTTGAATCAGCGTCTCAACCCGGTCTTTCCACCGGTTGTAGGTTGTCCCGGTGATTATGCGGTTGAGATAATTGGAAAGCCCACCCACCGGAGCGGAAATGGACATGCCATTGTCATTCAAAATAACCAAAAAATCGGTTTTGCTGCGCCCGGCATCGTTCAAGCCTTCCAGCGCCAGGCCATTGGAAATGGAACCGTCGCCGATAATCGAAACCACGCGATAGCCGTCCTGGGACAAATCCCGGGCCCGGGCCATACCCAGTCCCGCGGAAATGGAGGTGGAGGAATGCCCGCAGGTCAGCACATCATAGGGGCTTTCCCCGCGCTTGGGAAACCCGGAAAGCCCTCCGAATTGGCGCAAGCTGGCAAACTGCTTGCGCCGCCCGGTCAGCATCTTGTGCGCATAGGCCTGATGCCCCACGTCCCAGATGATCCGGTCTTGCGGCGGATCAAACACCCGGTACAGGGCCACGGTCAAATCCACCGCCCCTAAGGATGAAGCCAAATTCCCCCCGGTAGCGGCTACGGCGTTGATCATAAACCCGCGCAATTGCGCCGCGAGCTCTTCCAGTTGCGGCACGGAGAGTTTTTTCAAATCAGACGGCGACTGTATGGATTCCAGCAAGGACATTGTCCGCTCCCGGCAACCACTTAAATATAAAACACAACTCCCATCACCACACCCAGCAGCGCGCCGGTGAAAACCTGCACCGGTGAGTGCCCCAGCAATTCCTTGACCCGCTCGGGTTTGATGGGTTTCTGATGATAAATATCATCCACGATCCGGTTTAAAAGCGACGCCTGATGTCCGGCGGCCCGGCGCACACCCTGAGCGTCATTCATGGTGACAATCGCAAATCCCAAAGCCAGCATAAACACCGGGCTGTTCCATCCGGCCTCTATGCCCAACGTGGTGGCCAAGCAGGATACAAATGAAGAATGCGAACTGGGCATGCCCCCGGTGCCGACCAGCAAACGGAAATTCAGGCGTTTGTATTGTTTGTAGTACACCAACATCTTGATAAATGAAGCCACAAACCACGCGGTAAAACACGCCCAAAAAATCCGGCAGGTGAATATATCCGCAAATGCTTTGCCCGTGTTGCGCAACCCATCCTGAATCAGTTCCAACGCCTTACACCTCTCGTTCCACTACGAATTTCGCCAAAGCCTTCAAAGGCTCGGCAACCGGACCCAAGGGCCGGATGGCGCGGCAAGCGCGTTCAATCAAACCCTGGGCCTCGCGGCGTGATTCTTCAAGCCCAAAAAAAGCCGGATAAGTCGCTTTGCCCGCGGCTTCATCCCCCCCAGTATTTTTACCCATTTTTTCGGCGCTGCCCACCACATCCAAAATATCATCCATGATTTGAAACGCCAATCCCAAGGCTTCGCCGTAAACCGCCAGGGACTTTACCTGCCGGGATGCCGCCCCGCTCAACAGCCCTCCGACCAGCAAGGACGCTTGCAGAAGCTTACCGGTTTTATGGACATGAATATATTGCAATACGGGTAATTCCACGGATTTGCCTTCTGCGTCAATATCCGCCATTTGCCCGCCGACCATCCCAGCCATGCCCGCGGCTTGCGCCAAAAGCGCGGCTGCTTCAAGTTGCCTGGCCGGTCCCAAACTGCCCAGCGGCCGCAGTAAATCCCGTTGCGCTTTTCCGGTCATCAATTCAAAAGCCGCGGTCAGCAAAGCGTCTCCGGCTAAAATCGCCGCCGCTTCCCCATACACTTTATGGCACGTCGGCCGGCCGCGGCGCAAATCATCGTCATCCATGGCCGGCAGGTCATCGTGAATCAATGAATAGGTGTGAATATATTCCAAGGCGCAAGCCGCCGGAAGCACTTGCCGCCGGTCCGCGCCGCAGGCTTCGGCCGCTGCCAAAACCAAAACCGGACGCAAGCGTTTGCCCCCGGAAAAAATACTGTGCCGCATGGCCTGATGCAGGGTTTCCGGGAAACGATCCGCCGGGGGCATGAACCGCGCCAGGCCCGCATCCACTTCCTGCTGCCGGACCTTTAAATATTGCTTTAGATCAAACGCCCCGCCGGCCGGGTTAGAATAAGGTATCCCGCGTGGGCCGCGAGTGGATTTCGGTTTCACTTTCTTCGTCCTCATCAGAGTACTCCTCATCCCCGTTTTCTAAATCATTGTCCCCGGCGGCGCCGCCCAGCGGCCGCCCGCGCAGTTGTCCGTTTTTATCTTCGAGAATCTCCACCCGGCGTTCGGCATCCTGCAGTTGCTGCGAACAAAGCCGCGAAAGCTTTACGCCTTCCTCGTATAAAGTCAGAGCTTTATCCAAGGGCGCGTCCGCCTGTTCCAACTGGGATACAATTTCCTCCAAACGGTGCAGGGCCGCTTCAAAGGAAAGTTTCTCTCCGGCTTCAGCTTTTACAGTTTTGGATTTTGCCTGGGTTTGCTTGGTCATGCGTTACTCCTATTCATTCCTTCTCAGGTTCGTGAACATTAACAACTGCACACACGGCTTCGCCTTGCGAAAAGCGTATGCTGATTTCATCCCCTTTTTTCAAGCGCCGGGCATCCCGCACCAATTCCCGGTGCGGCATCCGGTAGACCAGGGAATACCCGCGCCCCATGACTTTCAAGGGCGACAAGGCTTCCAGGGCTCCGGCCATGCCCCGCAAACGCTCAGAGTTCAAATCAAGACGATGAGACATCCGGTGCTGCAAGGCCCCCATCAGGTCATCCAGGCGCTGCGCCAGGGGCTCAAAAACCCGCCTGGGCTGCTGCAAAACCGGAGCCCGCAGCAGGCGATCCAAGCGTTGCCGCAATACCCGAAGCCGCTCGCCGAAAGTTTGCCCCAACATGCGCGCCAGGGATTGCACGCGGCTTAACAATTCACGACGATCGCGCACTACCATTTCGGCCGCCGCCGTTGGGGTCTCGGCCCGCACATCGGCCACAAAATCCGCGATGGTATAATCAATCTCGTGCCCCACTGCTGAAATCACGGGAATCACAGAAGCGGCGATGGCGCGCGCCACGACTTCTTCATTGAACGCCCACAAATCTTCCAGCGATCCTCCGCCCCGGCCGCAAATAATCACATCCCAGCCGCCGGCTTCATTCAAACGGCGCAGGGCGCGGGCGATTTCTTCGGCCGCGCCTTCCCCCTGCACCCGCACCGGGTATAGGGAAATATCGGCCAAGGGGCTGCGCCGCCCCGTGACATTTAAAATATCCTGAATGGCCGCGCCTGTTGGGGAAGTCACGACTGCTATGCGTTGCGGAAATTCCGGCAAGGGGCGTTTGCGCGCCGGATCAAACAAACCTTCCTGGGCCAAACGCTGTTTTAACTGCTCAAACGCCAGCTGCAGGGCGCCAACTCCCGCCGGCTCCAGAGCTTCGGCGATCAGCTGGAAATCGCCGCGCGCCGTATAAATCGAAAGCCGCCCTCCGGCCACCACCTGCAAACCATCTTCCACGCGGAACTTAAGCTGGCGGTTCGCCATTTTAAACATGGCGCAGCGCAATTGGCTGCCCGCGTCTTTAAGCGTGAAATAACAATGGCCCGAGGAATGTTTCTTGAAATTGGAGATTTCGCCTTGAACCCAGACCCGCGTAAACGCTCCTTCAAGCGTTTCGCGGGCCTGGGTGACGATGTCCGTAACTGAAAAAACCCGGCGTTCCGAGGCAGGCGGCTGATTCAATTCCAATGTCGCATCACTTCTTTTTAAGTTTTTCCTGAGCCGCGGCAATGGCATCCTTGCACTTGGCCGCTTGTTTTCCTTTGGGTGAAACTTTGATTGAATTCTTAAATGCTTCAATGGCTTCGGGGTATTTTTCAATCTGAAACAAGGCGTATCCGGCCGCGTAATAATCTTCCCCCATCAGCACCCACTTTTTATTCGTATCCGGCGCTTCGCCGTCCAACTCGGATAAACGCGAAAAATACTTGGCCGCACCCTCGTATTCCTTTTGATCCCAAAAATACTTGGCCAGCTTGTTGCACATGCCGACATCCGTCGGGTCCAAGGCAAAACCTTTTTCATAATACTTGACCGCCCCGGACAGGCTGTCGCTCATTTCCAATTGCCCGCCGTAATAATAATAAGCATTTTTAAAATTAGCGCGCACCGCATCCAGATTTTTCGGATTTTTGGCCACGGCTTTCTCGTACGCCTGATAAGCATTATCAAACTGCTTATTCTTAAAAAACATATTCCCCATCCGCACTTCCGGATCCTCACTGGGACCGCAGCCAATTAAACTCATGCCCAAAAGGACTGCCAACACGAGCGTCATTCCCTTCCGCATCGCCGCACCTCCATAGAACTTTATGTTCGCCCGGGCGATCACAAGGATCGCCCCTACTAAAACCGGTTCACCACTTAATAACTTCACCGGGCACGGCCAGCCTGATTTTCCAGGGAGCCAAATGTTCAACCTCGCGCCGGATCACGTCCAAAAATTCCGGCTTGATGTGATACAAATACACGGGCACGCCGGGGGCGTGCCCGATTTTGGCCAACTCCCGTCCGATATCCTCCACACACAAGTGCCGCGTGCGCCCTGCCAGATCAATATGCGACGCCGGAAACGACGCTTCCATGAAGATGGCCTTCAAATCCTTCATCTGGCTTACGCGCTTCCACAAAGCATCGGTCGGACCCGTATCCCCGGTAAAAACCACCGTGCCGTCCGTGGCTTGAATGCAATAGGCCAGAGTAGGAACCGTGTGGGAAACCGGAATCGCTTCCACCGTATAAGGCCCTACAAAAAAAGGTTCACCCGGTGTAACCGCATGCAGACGCATCACCGGCGCATCGGGTTTGGGCAAAACGGTAAAATCGGGCCAAATCACGCCATTGAAAATATGACGATGCAAAGCTTCCATGGTTTCAGGAGCCCCAAAAATATCCACGCCAGCTTCGATGCGGCCGATTAAATTATCCAACAAAAATGGCAGTGCCGAAATATGATCCAGATGGGAATGCGTAATGAGAACTTGCTGAATTAAGCGCTGCTCGGCCAAGGTGAGCTTGAGCCCCGCGGTTCCGGCATCCAGCAACATATGCAGGCCGATCCGAAACCCCGTCAAATCCTGGCCCGGAGCCTGTCCCCCAGCTGAACCGAGAACCGTTATTTCCATGATCCGTCTCCCGGGATGGGGATCACAGTTCGAATTCTTCTTTCATTTCAAGATATTTAATGAATTTCTCCAGGTTCTCCGGCGAAATAATTATAATTTGCTGGCCATCCATGCGGATAATTTTGGCCTTTTCCAATTTACCTAAAATATCCTTAACCTTGGGCAAATCCTGGCCCAAGCCCACCATGTCCGCCAACTCCATGGGCGTCATGGCAATGTCCATGACAAAACCGGCGTCCGTGTTGCGGCCGTGCTTATGCACCAGCAACAAAAGTGTATTGGCAACCCGGCGGTTATGATCTTTCATCATTAACGTTACAATCTGGCGATTGGCTTCCCGCAACCGCGCGCTCATGTTGCGCATGATTTTTTTCACGATGTGCGCATTGGTCTGCATGGTGGATTCAAACACTTCTTGGTTTAAAACGATCAGTTTGGCGTCAGTATGGGTCATGGCCGAAGCCGAACGCGGTTCATTGTCGATCACCGCCATTTCACCAAAAAAATCGCCCTCGGAAAGAATCACCAGGGTTTTTTCACCCGTGCTGGTATGCTTGGTGATTTTCACCTGGCCGGATTGGATGATGAACATCTCCTCACCCGCATCGCCTTCGCGGAAAATCGTAGTCCCCGCGGGTAAGACTTTCCCGTACCGTTCAAAAATTTCTTGTGCGGTTGCCATGTCCGATTCCTCCTGGTTAAAATCCGACCTTACGCTTGATTCGCTCCGTTCATTTTCCGCAGCAACTCCTGCAACTGCGCGCCGCCGGATAATTCGGCCAGCGAAGCGCCCCGGCGGTTCTCGTTCAAGTACTTCTTCATTTCTTCGCTTTCCAAATCCGAGGCCAATTCGCGGATGGAAAGGCCGATTTTACGTTCCGCTGCCACCACTTTAATGACCTTGGCTTCCACTACCGAATCCAACGGCAGCTCGGGGGTTTCCGTGCCCTTTTTCTCCAACTGGGAAATATGGATCAAACCTTCAATGCCCGGTTCGATTTGCACAAACACGCCGATTTTGGTGTTGCGCATGACCTTGGCTTTCACCACCGTGCCCAAGGTGTACTTCTTGGCCGCGGCCGCCCAGGGGTCCTCGGTCAATTGTTTTAATCCCAGGGATATTTTTTTCTTGTCCATCTGGAATTCCAAAATTTTCACGCTCACATGATCGCCTTTTTTCAGCACATCGCCGGCTTGCCGGATACTGCCGTCCCAGGACAAATCCGAAATATGCACCAAACCCGTAACACCCTCGGTCAGTTCCACAAAAGCCCCGTAATTGGCCAAGGTTTTTACTTCGCCTTCAACAATCTCACCGACTTTGTGGCTGCCGAAATAAACACTGTACGGCTCGGGCTCCGTCTGTTTTAAGCCCAAGGAAATTTTCTTCGCAGCAGCATCCACGGACAAAACTTTTACCCGCACGGAATCCCCAACCTTGACCACTTCTTGAGGGTGGCGGATCCGTTTGGTCCAGGACAATTCCGATACCGGCAACAGGCCTTCCACCCCTTCCTCCAGGCGTAAAAACGCACCGAAGTCCGCGAGTGAAACCACCTCGGCTTGCACCAAACTGCCCATTGGATACTTGACGGCCAGATTGGCCCAAGGATCCGCGCTCTTTTGCTTTAACCCCAGGCCGACTTTGCCCGAGGCTTCATCCACGGATAATACCAAGGCTTCAATCTCATCGCCAACTTGGACAATTTGCCGGGGATTGGTAATCCGCGACCACGACATGTCCTCCACGCGCAGCAAACCGTCCACGCCGCCCAGGTCCACAAATGCCCCGAACTTGGTGATGTTTTTCACCACGCCGCGAACTGAACGGCCGATGGCCAGCGTAGTGATCGCTTCGGACCGTTTTTGATTCCGCTCATCCATCAGGAAATTCCGGCGGGATACCACTATATTGTTGCGTTCCTTGTTGAGTTTGATGACTTTGAACTGAAACGTTTTGCCCAAATATTCGTCCGCATTGGCCACGGGGCGCAAGTCCAATTGCGACCCGGGCAGGAACGCCTGCAACCCGCCCAAGTCCACGATAAAACCGCCCTTGCAGGCGGAAGCGATTTGCCCTTCCACGGTTGCGTTGCTGGCCAGCGAAGCGTTTACCCGTTCCCAAGCCAAACGCCGGTCCACCAAACGCTTGGACAACACCATGAAGCCTTCCCGGTTTTCCTTGCGCTGAATCAGCACTTGCACCGTATCGCCGATGGCCGCCGTGAATTCCCCGCGCGCGTTCATGAATTCATCCTTGGCAATCACGCCTTCGGATTTATACCCCACATCCACCACCACGCCGTCGGTGTCGATCCGGATGATGCGGCCTTGGATGATCTCTCCCTGTTCGGGTTCGAGCTCCATGGACTGGGCTAAAACCTCGTCAAAATTTGCCGGCATCTCTTCTTCAACCGGTTCGGCCATTGTACTTTCACCCACGGCCAGGGAGACCACGCTGGGAAACGGATCCTCCACCGCCGCTGCTGGGACCGCCGCCGGGGCCGCCGGGACGCCCGGCAGGTCGCTCTCCGGTTCATTCCAGGGCGTTCCGGGACCAATGCCCAAAACTTTTTCATGTTTGTCCGCCGTGCTGCTTAGCGGCGTCACACTGTCATCCAACAAGGGAGTGCCCGTACCGATATTCTTTTTTTCATCCGGTGTATTATCACCGGAAACTTGAGACTGAGATTCAAAACCCATTTCTGAAATGCCTCCACTCTCGATATCTAGTTTTCGTTGCAGAAAAACTCTTTTTTAAAGTTCTCCGCCCAATTCCGTCAACTTATTCACAATACTTTGAATAATCCGTTCGGGAGTTGAGGTCCCGGCCGTAACCCCAATATGCTCCTTGCCTTGAAACCATTCCGAATGTATTTCTTCCCCGGTTTCTATTTGATGGGTCGGAATCCCGGCTTCGCGGCAAATCACGGCCAACCGGGTTGTGTTCGCGCTGTTTCGTCCTCCGACCACCAGCATCACATCCACGCGGCCTGCCAAAAACCGGGTTTCGGCTTGCAGATCCGTGGTGGCATTGCAAATGGTATTAAACACCTTCAGGGCATGGGTGCGGGTGAGCAAGGCGCACACGACCGCTTGAAGATTTTCCAAACTTTGCGTGGTTTGAGCTATAACCCCGTATTGCTTGCGTTCCGGAAGCGCCATGGCCTGACCCGCGTCTGAAACGACTATGGCCGCCCCATTGACCGTGCCTACGATGCCTTCCACCTCAGGATGATCGGCATCGCCGACCAAAACCAGATCATACCCTTCTTTCACCAATTCCTGCGCCAAATTTTGTGCGCGCTGCACGAAGGGACACGTGGCATTCACCACGGTTAATCCGCCGACCTTCGCCGCTTCAATCACCTCGGGCGACACGCCGTGCGAACGAATGATTATAACACCCTGGGTTATCTCGCTCAAGTTTTTAACCGCTTTAACCCCAGCTTTTTCCAACTCCTGAACCACTTGGGGATTATGAATAATCGGGCCTAAAGTATACACGGAGGCCTGATATTTCTTCGCCGTTTCAAAAGCTTTTTGTATGGCGGCTTTCACGCCGAAGCAATGCCCCGCATGCTTGGCAACTTCGATCTTCATACCCGCTCCTATTTCCTGCAAAATTCCCGCCGTACCGTAGGGAACGGTTTTAAACCGTTCCCTACAAATCCCTATTTTCGTTTTATTTCATCCGGTCCCAGCGAGGCTTTTAATTCCGCAATGGCTTTCATGGTCCGGTCGGAAATTTCCCGTAAAATCCGTTTCTCGGTCCCAGGCTGTTCCAATAAATCATTCAAAACAACCGGGGGGCCAAGCACCACGGTAATCGGAACGCGCTTCCGCTTGCCGTGTTTGGGAAACGCCTCGTAGGAACCATGCACATACACCGGATATACCGGTTTTTGAGCCATATGCACCAAGCGTCCAAACCCGCTTTTACCGCGCTGGAGTTCGCCGTTCTCACTGCGGGTGCCCTCGGGAAAAACCAACAGGGCGTCCCCGCGGTTGACGACCCGCAAAAAAGAATCCCAGTCCTGATCCGGACCCTTGCCGCGCTCAATCGGGACCGAATGCAACCAGTGAATAATGGCGCCGAAAACCGGGTTGCGGAACAGCGAGGCCCGCGCCATGTAATACAATTGCCGGTTATAAATGGAAACACCCACCAACGGCGGGTCCAGATAACTTACGTGGTTGCTGGCAATGATCATGCCGCCGGACGCAGGCACGGTCCCTTCATTAATGACTTTCAAGCCATGATTCAATTTCAAATAGACGCGGAAAAGAAAACGTGTGAAAAGATAAAACCAATCTTTCATGGCCGCATTACCCTTTTTGTGAGATGAGTTCCATTATCGCGTCCACCACTTGTTCAATGCTGAGCGCGGTCGTATCCAAAGCACGGGCATCCAGAGCGCATTGCAGCGCCCCGCCGGGACGGTTTTGATCTTCTTCATCGCGGCGTTTCAGATCCCGCAAAAGTTCAGCGTACGGCTGCGGCTTGCCTTTTTGTTCCAATTCCGCAAAACGCCGGGCCGCCCGGGCTTCCTGGCCGGCGAACAAAAACACCTTGATCTCCGCGCCGGGAAACACCACGGTGGTGATGTCACGGCCCTCCATGACCACACCGCCCGCCGCCCCCATTTCGCGCTGGCGTTGGACCAAGACCCGCCGCACGCCGGGATAGCTGGCCACATGCGCCGACACCAGGCGCGACACTTCCGGAGTGCGGATGGCTTCGGAAACATCCGTGCCGTCCAGCAGCACCTGCCCCGCCCGGCCTGCGGGAAATTCAATGCGCGCTTGTCCGGCAACGGCTTCCACGGCTGCTTGATCAGATAAATCCAATCCTTCGCGCATGGCCCTTACGGTTACGGCGCGGTACATGGCTCCGGTGTCAATGTAGGTCAGGTGCGCGCGTTCCGCCACCAGTTTGGCCACCGTGCTCTTTCCGGATCCGGCCGGTCCGTCAATGGCCACGATCGGTTTTCTCCCCGAAGTCATCTGGTCACCTCTTGGAGCTGTTCCCAAAAGTTCGGATAGGAAGTGCGCACACAGTTGGGGTTGGCCAGGGTAACACCTTCCTCGGAGGCCAAACCGGCGATCGCCAAACTCATGGCCAAACGATGATCCCCGTGCGAATCGGCTTTTCCGCCCTTGATTTTCCCGCCCTGAATGATCATGCCGTCCGGACGTTCTTCAATGGCCACGCCGATATTTTTCAATTCATTGACCAATATGCTGATGCGGTCCGTTTCCTTAACACGCAGTTCGGACGCTTCGGCAATTACAGTCTCGCCGTCGGCCGCGGCCGCGGCCACGGCCAAAATGGGCAATTCATCAATCAGGCGCGGAATCAATTTACGCCCGCGGATCTGGGCACCCTTCATCCGGCTGCGGAAACGCACGGCCAGATCCGCCACCGGTTCCCCGGCCTGGGTGCGCAAATTATCTTCCACTATCTCGGCTTCCATCACGCGCAGGACTTCCAAGACCCCAGTGCGGGTGCGGTTCACCCCAACATTAAACATGCGCAACTCGGAACCCGGAAGCATGGAAGCCGCCACCATGAAAAACGCCGCGGAAGATATATCCGCCGGCACGGTAATTTCACGGCCCTGGGGAATCGCCCCCCCTTCCACGCTGACGGTCAATCCTTCCTGCTGCACGGGAATGCCGAAATACCGCATCAGGCGCTCGGTATGGTCGCGCGAGGACGAGGGCTCGGTCACCAAGGTTCGCCCTTTGGCAAACAGTCCGGCCAGCAATAAACACGATTTCACCTGGGCGCTGGCCACGGGGGATAAATAGTTCAGGCAGGTTAAATTGCCGCCGCGGATGCGCAAGGGGCACAACCCGCCCGGTTCGCTGGTAATGGCCGCGCCCATGGCGATCAGCGGATCAATGATCCGCCGCATGGGCCGGCGCTGCACCTGTTCATCCCCGGTGATGATTGATTCAAAATTCTGGCCGGCCAAAACACCCGCCAGCAACCGCACGCCGGTTCCCGAATTGCCGCAGTCAATGACATTGCCCGGGGCGCGCAGCCCGACCCAACCGCACCCCGTGATGTTGAGCTCATCGCCCTTCACATCCACTTTGGCTCCCAATTCGCGGCAGGCATTCGCCGTATTCAGGCAATCGTCGGCAGTTAAAAAATGATAAATCCGCGTTTGCCCCTCGGCCAGCATGCCCAAAATGGCGGCACGGTGCGAAATGGATTTATCGCCGGGCAAATGCAACTCCCCGCGGATGCGGGAAACAGGACTAATGAATTTTTCTGACACGTCGTTTTTTCTCCAATTCCTGCCTAAAAATACTGGCTTGTTCCAGTTGCTCAAAAAGCCGTTTCGCTTCCCGGCTCTGCAGCGCGGTTTCCAGGCGCGACAACTGGTGGCGCAACTGCTGGATCATGTTGAGGACTTCGTCGCGGTTGTTCAATAATATATCCACCCACAACGCAGGCGCCCCCGCGGCAATCCGGGTGGTATCCCGGAATCCGGACCCCACCACCGCGGCCACGCGCGGATCTTTCGCGGCGAGTTCGCGCACCACATTGACCAAGCAGGCGGACACGGCATGGGGCAAATGCGATACCGCGCCCACCCAACGGTCATGTTCTTCCGGTGTCACCACGCTGACCATGCGGCAGCCCACGGCATGCCAAAAATTCTCCAAACGCGCCAAGGCCTCGGCCGAAGTATATTTGGTGCGGATCAGCATGCAATGCGAACCTTCGTACAAATCTTTCCGCGCGTTCTCCACGCCTTCCTTTTCCGACCCGGCCATGGGGTGCGAACTCACAAAATTAAACTGCGGTTTAACCGGAACCTGCTTGGTCACCAGGTCCGGGATGTAAAAAACTTTTTCCACCTCGCGCATAAAGTTGCCCTTGACGGAACCGATATCAGTCACCAGGCATCCGGCCGGAAGATGGGGCGCTATGTCTTTCAGCAAAGGCACCAACTGATGCACCGGAGCGGCCAAGATCACCAATTCCGCGCCGTGCATGGCTTGCGGAATGGACAGCGTCCCTTGATCAATGGCACCCAGGGCTTTGGCGCGCACCGTGGTCGGCCGCCGCCGAACCAACCCGGCGACTTCGCGGGCCAAACCGCGCTTTTTTATGGCCAAACCCAAAGACCCGCCCATGAGCCCTACGCCCACGATGGCGACTTTGGAAAACATCCTGGTTGTACTGCGTTGCTTCACCATGTTTTCCGGCATACCTCCGCAAACCTTTTAAGTTCTTGGCACAGTTCTGAAAAATCCTTGGGCAGCAAGGATTGATCCCCGTCCGAAAAAGCCTCCTCGGGCCGGGGATGAACCTCGATGGTCAGCCCGTCGGCGCCCCCAGCCATGGCCGCATACGACATGGGCGGAATTAAACTGCGCTTGCCCGTGGCATGCGAGGGGTCCACCACCACCGGCAAATGCGACAATTCCCTGGCAGCCGCCATGCCGGCCAAATCCAAGGTGTTGCGCGTATAGGTTTCAAACGTGCGGATCCCGCGCTCGCACAAAACCACGTCATAATTGCCCCGGGATAATATGTACTCGGCGGACATGAGCCATTCCTTGACATGGGAAGCCATCCCCCGTTTTAACAGCACGGGCTTGCGCACATCGCCGACGGCCTTCAGCAAATCAAAATTCTGCATATTGCGCGCGCCGATTTGCAGCATGTCCGCGTACTTGGCCACCAAGTCCACCTGCGAGGTGTTCATAACCTCCGTGACCACGGGCAAGCCGGTCTCTTGGCGGGCCTGCGCCAGCAACTTCAAACCCTCTTCGCCCAAACCTTGAAACGCATAGGGTGAAGTCCGGGGCTTAAAAGCGCCGCCGCGCAAAAGATTGGCCCCTGCGGCTTTGACGGCATTGGCGGTTTCAATCAGGGTCTCCCAATTTTCCACTGAACACGGGCCCGCGATCAGGGCGAAATGGCCCCCGCCGATTTTAACTCCCCCGACATTGACGATGCTGTCGTCTTTGCGGAATTCCCGCGAAACCAGCCTGAACGGCTGCAAAATCTGCATAACCTGTTCCACGCCCGGAAAGGCCTGCAAAGGCACGGCCTGCAAAACACGTTCATCCCCGATGGCCCCCACAATGGTGCGCTCGGTGCCGCGCGAAATATGCGCCGTTAATCCTTTTTCCTTCAATTTTTCCACCAAGTGCGCTACTTGTTCCCCGGTGGCGTCCTGCCGCATGACAATAACCATAAACTCCCCCTGCAATAACTTATCTTATTCCCCTCCCTGCTTGGAGACTGTGTCACAACGTCTGTCCACAGCCTCTAATCACATTCCCCTCCCCAGGGTTGGTGGGAGGGGATGTAGGG
>JAGVPM010000097.1 GCA_020052235.1 Candidatus Goldiibacteriota bacterium | reverse complement strand
CGCCGGCCCTTCGGCCGCGCGCAATCGCGGCGCGGCCGCGGCCCGGGGCGGGATTCTGGGATTTTTAGATTCAGATGTGACCGTGCAGCCGGAATGGTGGGAAGTTGCGGCTCCGCATTTTCAAACAGCCGAAGTGGCGGCCGTGGAAGGCGCTACGTTTCCACCCGGGGACGCATCCGTGCCTACCCCGTTCACGCATTTCGTGGCCAATCGCCGCGGAGGCTCATACCAGACGTGCAATTTTTTATGCCGTACCCGCATATTCCAACAGCTTGGCGGATTTGATGAACGCTTTTGCTGGCGCGATGTGCGCGGGAAATTATGGCACATCCGTGAAGACACGGACTTGGCGTTTTCCATCATGGAACTCGGCCAGACCATTGTGTTTGAACCGCGCGCCGTGGCTTGGCATCCGCTGGTTCCGGCGCCCGCGTCCGTGTATGTGCGGGAAACCCGCTTTGGTCTGCGCGAAGCCTTGCTGCGGCGCAAGCATCCCCGTTTGTATGCAGAGCGCTTAAGCTGGATTGACGGCCGGGCAATTCCGGTTTTTTACTGGGGCGTTTATCTGGGGTTGTTGCTAGTGATGATCGCGGTGTTCGCAAGTTGGCTGCTGGGCGCGGCGCTGGGAGCTTTGGTCTTGGGCCTGGGGTGGAGCGGCGCCGTGTATGCGGTTTGCCGCAAGCGGCGGGTGTCCATAGCCGACGTGCTGCGATTGGTGCCGCAGTTTTTTGTCATTCCTTGGCTGCGGTTGTATTGGGTGCTGCGGGGGGAATGGATGTTTAGGAATGTGGCGGCGCATAACCACGCCCTTCGAGGGGAACTGTGATGAAGAAAATCCATTTGCCAACCCGCAAACATACAAAAATATCGAATAGGTTACTTAAGGAGTCCCCAGCCGGGTACCAGGTTTCGGCCATGGCCATTTATAAAGCTGAGGATGGGAAAATACAGCTTGAACTGCGGCTGGAACGAGAAACCGTTTGGCTGTCCCAGAAACAAATGGCGGAACTTTTTGGCGCTTCTTCTGACACTATAGGGTGGCACTTAAAAAACATCTATAGTGAAAAGGAACTGGACGAAATTTCAACTGCCGAGGATTACTCGGTAGTTCAAACCGAGGGCAAACGTAAAGTCAGCCGTAAAGTCAAACATTACAATCTGGATGCTGTCATTTCGGTTGGTTATCGGGTGAATGCCAAGCGCGGCACCCGGTTCCGGCAATGGGCGACCGGCATATTACGCGATCACCTCGTGAGAGGCTATACGGTCAATGACAAACGATTAAAGGAATTAAACACGGCCATCCGCCTGATCGCAGACGTGGCCAAGCGCCGTGACTTGACCGGAAACGAGGCTAAAGCCCTGCTGTCCGTGGTGTCGGACTATTCATTTGCCTTGGATTTGTTGGATGACTATGACCATCAGCGAGTGTCATTGCCGCAGACGAAGCGCGGGAAGGTCTATGCAATCGGGCATGTCGAAGTCCTGCTCATAATAAAACAATTGCGGGAAAAATTTGGAGGATCAGAACTTTTTGGCCGCGAGAAGGATCATGGACTATTAAGCGCGCTGGGCGCGGTATGGCAAACCATTGACGGTCGGGAGGTTTATCCCAGCCTTGAGGAAAAAGCGGCTCATCTTTTGTATTTTCTGGTTAAGAATCATGCCTTTGTAGACGGCAATAAGCGAATTGCAGCCGCTGTCTTGTTGTGGTTCTTGGAGAAAAATGCCGCGTTATATAACTCGGATGGTTCGAAACGGATAGCGGATAATGCTTTGGTGGCTATGACGCTGTTAATCGCCGAGAGCCGTCCACAGGAAAAAGATCTGCTTTGCCGCGTGTTGGTGAATTTAATTCGTGGGAGCATGACTTAATATTTCCCTCCGGAGGCAACCATGAAATCCATTCGTTTGTTTAACGGTTGGGATTTGCTGGCCGTGGCCTTGACGCTGGTTGCGGCTGCGTTGGTGATTCAATACAGTCTGGCCCGGGGCGGGAAACCGGCGTTTTATAAACAGCCCTTGGATGTGAGCGTGCGGTTGCCTCGCCCTATCCCGGCGGTCATGGAACGCGTTTCGGCCGGGGATGCGGTTTTGGATTCACGCGGGCAGCGCGTGGGACGCATCCTGTCCCTGACCTGGGTTGAGCCTGTGGGGAATTATACCAAAGGGCGCTGGTCCGGCGACAAGGACATGCTTTTGGATGTGCTGCTGGAGGGGGAAATTCCCCTGGTGCGAGATGAACCGGGATTTGCGCGTTCGCCGGGAAATTTAAAAGCCGGGGTGTGGTGCCTGGTGACCACGGATCGCGTGGAATTATCCGGGTTGGTGGTCCGCGTTGAACCCTTGCCAGCCAAGGGACCGGGGAATATGTCTGCTCATGATAAACCCTGAGACCGTGATGACTGCGCGTCGCTGGGCGCTTCCGCAATTCAGCGCGGCACTCGCAGTGATGCTTGCGGGTGCGGGATGGCTGCTGGCGCCGCACGCTGCTTGGAGCAGCGGGTTGATTTTGACCTTGGCTTTATTCTTAGCTTGGTGGGAACCAGCTTGGGTTTTGGTTTTGCTGGCTTTGGTGGCGCCCTTTGAACAACCGGCGGTGGTGTGGCTTGGGGGCACGGTGTATACCACCGAGGTGTTGCTGGTGTGCGCGTGCGCCGGTGCGGTTTGGCACTGGGGACGCCAACGGGCCTGGCGGCATTCGGTGGTGAACGTTTATGGCTGGGCTTTGCCCTTTGCCGGGGTGGTGATTTTATCCGCATTGCTGGCGCATCATCCGGCGGCTTGGAAAGGCGCGGTCCGTTGGTTTGAATGGATTGCGGCTTTGCTCTTGAGTGTGCATTTGCTCAGGCGCGGGGGCGAAGCGCAGCGGGTTTTAATTGCCCTCGCAATGGCGGCCGTGGTGAGTGCTGCCGTGGGTTTGTTGCAGGTTTGGCGCGGGCCTTCGGCAAATCCGGACTTGGCCACATTGCAATGGTCGCAGCGCGAGATTGTGCGCGCCGCTGGGGAGTATGGCGCCAACACGTTGGCCATGTTTTTGGCTCTGGTGCTGCCTTGGATGCTGAGCGCGATCGTGTGGCCCGCGCGGCGGATGACGCAGGTACTGGCCATGGGCGGTGCGGTTGTGGTGGTGGCTGCGTGGGTGCTGACTTTTTCCGGCACGGGCATTGCCGCTCTGGGCGTGGCGGGTGTGATTATGGGCTGGGGCTATTTTCATCGCCGCCACTGGAACCCGTTCTGGCTCTTGGGCTTTTTAACCGCCGGGCTTGCGGTGTTGGTGCTGACGCATCAGGGTTGGTTGGATGCGGAGTTCTTAAAATATAAAATTACGTCCTTGCAGGACCGGCTGGATTATTTGGCCGTGGCCGGGCGTTTGTTTCAGCGCGCGCCTTGGTTCGGCATTGGCCCGGGCATGTACCGCTGGCTGGCGCCAACCTGGGGCGGAGGCGTGAATCCCATCGGTGTTTTAACGCATCCGCATTCGCTTTACTTGAGCATGCTGGTGGAACTTGGTGCCGTGGGGTTGGCCCTGGGACTGTCCGCTATTTTTCGCTTGCTCCGGCATTTGTTCCAGCGCGCGGATGCCATGCGCGATACCAAAGCCTATTTTACCGTGTGGGCCTGCGCTGCGGGCATTGGCGGCGTGGCCGTTGCCAATTTGCTGGATCACGGGTTGATCCACGATCGCGGCGTGCACCTGGCTTTGTGGATCGGCGCGGCGTTGGTGTGGGCGCAAAAACCACCGCGTCCCCGCGCTGAACGTAGGCAACGCTTTGAAGGCATTTGGCAAGCAGAACCCATGGCCGATTCGGCTGCAGCCTGGGAAGAACGTCTGGCTGAACGCCGGAGCGGCCGCGCGCCGTTTTACGCATTGCTGGACCGCGCCTTGGCCGATGCGCCGCACGCCGAGATTTTGGAATTGGGCTGCGGTCCGGCGTTGGATGCTGTAAATCTGGCCAAGAACCGCGATTGGTCTGTGCATGCTTTGGATTTTTCCTCCCGCGCCTTGGAACACGCCGCTGCCGCGGCCAAGGCCTTGGGGCGTAATTTGGAACTCCATCAAGCGGACGTGCGGCATACGGTTTTGCCCGGCGGGTGTTTTGATTTGGTTTTTTCCCAGGGATTGTTGGAGCACTTTCCCGATCCCGCTCCGGTGTGGCATGAAATGCAGCGGCTGGCCAAGCCCGGAGGGTATATACTGGTGGATGTTCCGCAGACGTGGAACCCGTATACCCTGGCGAAGCAATGGCATTTTTTTAAAGGCGATTGGCCCTGGGGTTGGGAGACGCAATATACCCTGGGCGAGCTGGCGCGCGCCGGGGAAGCGCATGGCTTGGTGTTGGCGGGAGCCAGCGGATACGGATACCGGGGCGGTCCGGCGGATGTAACTTTGCGCCTGCGCCAATGGCTGCAACCGCATTTTCCCGAAGCGTGGGATCGGCTGGAAAAAAACATGGGCCGGTATTGGATGATGAACGTGGCGGCATTATTCCAAAAAAAGTGAGAGCCTGATCGTGGAAACCAGGTCCATGGAAGAAAAAAATAATGGTCGGCCCCTGCATGTTTGTTTGCTTGCCGGGGCGTATCCTCCGGTCCGCTGCGGGGTGGGGGATTACACCGCGCGCTTGGCGCAGACTTTGGCGCAAAGCGGTGTCAGGGTTTCGGTGATTACTTCCGGTCCCGCGGACGGCGCGTCTCCGGCAGGCGGGGTTGAAGTATACCCCGTGGTTCGTTCGTGGGGCATAACCGGGCTGAAGCCTTTGCTGGCGCAGTTGCGGCAAATAAACCCGGATGTGGTACACTTGCAATACCCCGGCACCGGGTTTGGGCGCGGGTTGGGACCGAATGTTTTATTCCCTTGGCTGGCTTGGCAATTTCCCGCTATGCTGCGTGCGATTACCCTGCATGAGTATGTCATGTATTCCTGGCGCGGGAAATTGCGCTTATGGCCGGCGCTGGCAGCGGGGCAGGTCCGGATATGCACCAACCAACGCGACCGGCACGCCTTGCGGAGATGGCATGCATATTGGCAAACCGCCCGGGTGATTCCGCTGGGCAGCGTTGTTGACACCGGCGAACCTGCAGGGATGAAATTTAAGGGGCATGATATCCGATACCCCGAGGTTTGCCGCAGTCTGATTTATTTCGGCACGGTGATGCCCAACAAAGGCTGGGATGTGCTGTTGCCTGCGTTGCGTCAATTGCAGTCGCCGGGGTATCGCGTGCGCTTGGATGCGGTTGCTGAATTATGTCCGGAGCGGCATGCGTTTCATGCCCGCGTGGAAAAGTTGATACAGGTTTTGGATTTGGCCGGCACCGTGTCGTTTCGCGGATACTTGCCTGCCTTTGCCGTGCATGAGGTTTTTAAGCAGTCATCCGGGATTGCCGTGGCGCCGTTTCACGGCGGAGCGAGTTTGAACCGCAGTTCGTTGATTGCCTTGCTCAGGGCGGGCCTGGCTGTGGTAACCACCCGCCCCCGGCGGCCTTTGGAAGGCTTGCGGCACGGCGAGCATTTGTGGTTGGTGGCACCGGATCAAGCTCAAGCTTTGGCCGAAGGCGTGCGTACCTTGTGCGATGATCCGAATTTGGTGCGTTGCCTGCAAGCCGGCGCGCGCCGGGCTGCCGCGCGTTTTGCCTGGCCGCGGATCGCGCAGCAACACCTGAAGGCGTACGGGGCGGAGGATTAAATTAATGAAAGTCTGCATTATTTCGCACAGCGCGGTGGTTGATGTCTACCGGGAAAAATTTCATCAGCTCGCGGACCTGGGCCTGGAAGTGCATTTGGTGCTCCCAGCGGGCTGGCCCGAGGGCAACCATTGGGTAAAAGCTCCGCCGGCCGGGTATGAGAAAGGCGTGTACGTCAGCGTGTTCCCCGTGCGCTGGGCGGGCAAAGTCGGCGGTTTTTATTTGCCGGGTTTGAAGTCCTGGCTCTCACGGCTGCAACCGGATATTTTGCACCTGGAAGAGGAGCCGTACGCGTTGATCGGCATGCAGGCTTTGCGCGCCCTGCCTTCCCAAAAGCGGCGGGTGGTGTTTTTTACCTGGGAAAATATTTTACGGCGCTACAAATGGCCGCTGGCTTGGGTGGACCGCTGGATGCTGAAACAGGCGCGCTGGGCCATTGCCGGGAATCATGAAGCGGAACACGTGCTGCGCCAACGCGGGTTTGGCGGCAGCGTGGCCGTGATACCGCAATACGGCGTGAACCCGAAGATTTTTAAACCCCGGGAAACGCAGTTGCGGGAACAATTTACCATCGGATTCTTCGGGCGCTTGCAGGAAGAAAAAGGCATTCACACATTATTGCGCGCTGCGGCAGCGCTTAAATTTACCTTTCGCGTGACGATTACCGGCCGGGGCGCGTATGAGTCCGCCCTGCGTTCTCAAGTGGCGCGTTTGTCCCTGAACGGCCGGGTGGAGTTTCAACCCCTGGTGCCCAATGACAAGATGCCCGCGGCATTGAGTCAGTTGGATGTGTTGGTGCTGCCGTCGGAAACGCGCCCGGAATGGAAGGAACAATTCGGCCGGGTTTTGACCGAAGCCATGGCCTGCGGCGTTCCTGTGGTCGGATCCAATTCAGGCGAAATTCCGCATGTGATCGGGGATGCGGGTTTGATCTTTCCCGAAAGCGATGCGCCGGCCTTGGCGAAATATCTGACCATGCTGTATGAGTCGCCCGCCTGGCGGGCGGACCTGGCGCAACGCGGGCGCAAGCGCGTGGAGGCGAATTTCACCACCAAGCGCATTGCCTTGGCCACGCATCAATTTTATCAGCAAATCATGGAGGCTTGATATGCGCATTGCTTTGATTGCGCGCGGCTGCCGGCCCGGGGCCGGGATTGAACGGTATACGTTTGAAGTGGCCGCGCGCCTTTCGGAGCGGCACGAGGTTTCAGTGCTCACCAATCCGGCTGAGTTTGAACCCTGCGGCCACGCCGCCTTGGTTCCCGTGCGCGTGGCATCCAAACCGCTCTGGCATTCGATTTTGAATTTCAGCCACAAGGCCGGATTTGCGGCGCACGCCGGGAATTATGACCTGGTGCATACCCAAGGATCGGACGGCACGTGGGGCGATGTGGTGACCGCGCATTCCTGCCATCACGCGGGCATGCGCGCGTCCCTAAAACTGCAACCCACCTGGATGAATCGTTTGCGCAAAACCCTGAGTCCCGCGCACCGTGCGATTTTAACCCTGGAGCAAGGGGTGTTTACCAGCGCCCAACAATTGGTGGCTGTTTCCGAACGCGTCAAGCGCCAGGTGCGCGCAACCTATCCCCTTACCCGGCGAGTTCCCATGGAAGTTATTTATCCCGGCGTGGAGCTCGCGGATTTGGGCAAGGGGCTTACCCCGGAGGAGCGCGGAAAAATCCGGGCGCAGTGGGGCATACGGCCGAACCAGGTGGCCTTGACCTTGGTGGCCAATGCGTTGCTGTTAAAAGGCGCCACCCGGTTGATTCGGGCGCTGGCCAAAGTGCGCGACCGGAACCTGGTGGTTTTGCTGGCCACTTCCTCGGGCCCGGATAAGGCCTTGCAGGTTTTGGCCCGCAGACAGGGGGTGGCACCCAGGATTATTTTCTTGTCCGTGGGAAAAAATATTCAGCCGGTTTTATCCGCTGCCGACGGTTATGTGCTGCTGCCGGAATATGAATCATTCGGGCTGACGGTGTTGGAAGCTGCCGCGGCCCGTTTGCCTTTGTTGCTGGCACAAAATGTGGGAGCTGCGGAATTGTTCCGTAACGGCAAGGATGCCATGCTGCTTCCGGCCAGGGCCGATGCCGAGACCCTGGCGCGCGCCATGGACACCTTGGCATCCCAACCCGCGCGGCGGAGACAGCTGGCTGTTGCCGCCCGCCGGGTGGCGGAAACATATTCGTGGGATGCCACGGTCCGTTCTTTGGAGACTGTATATGCACGCGTGAGAAAAGCTCAATCCGGCGCGCGGCCGGGGAAACACGCATGAGCACCCCGCTATCCGGCCGGCCCTGGTATGATTCCTGGCGCGGGCTGGGACTATTAACCATTTTCGCGTTTGAGTTGCGTTATTTTCATCTGGCCTTCCGGTCGATTTGGCTGGATGAAGCCTACAGTGTGAAATTGGCAACCTCAAGTTTTGCCAACATCCTGCACGGCGCGTCCATGGACATTCACCCTCCGCTGTATCATCTGGTATTGGCAGGCTGGATTCGAATGTTCGGCACCACGGAATTGGGTTTGCGGTCTTTGTCCGCCGTATTGGGGGCCTTGCTGGTGCCCGTGGCGTATCACTTGACCAAGAGCCTGGCCGGACGGCGCGCCGCCTGGTGGACCGCCGTGGCAGTAACGCTGTCGCCTTACTTTATTGAACTTTCGCGTTCCGCCCGCATGGGCTCCATGCTGGCGTTGTTCGCGGGACTTTCGTTGTATTTCTTTTGGAAATTTTTTCAGGAAGGCCGCATGCTGCACGCCGCCGGGTTTGTGCTCTCCATGCTCGCGGCCATGTATACGCATTATTTTGGTTTCCTGGTTTTTTTCGCCGTGCATTTATTTATGTTCATGGGTATCGGCAAATTGGAAAAACCCCGCTGGTGGCGGATACGCTGGATGTTCCTGCAGTTGCACATCCTGGCGGGGTTTGCTCCCTGGATGCCTTCTTTGTGGGATCATCTGCATAAGGGCGGTCCGGCTTGGCGCGGCGTGGGGGTGAGCTGGTCGGAACCCTTGCACGCGTTTTACAGCGTGGCGGTGGGCACGGCCTGCTGGAGCCTGATGGACAAAGCCTTGGTGCTGACGGCCTTGGGGCTGATGGCGGGACTGTTGCTGTTTAAACTTGCCCCGCGCCTGGAAGCAGTGTACGAGTCGCTGCCTTCTCCCAACTGGGGTTTTATCATTACCGTCATGCTGGTTCCAATCGGAATCGTGCTCGCTTATTCCTGGAACCGGCTTAATGTGTTCGACAACCGGTATTTGAGCATGGTGGGTTTGATGCTCTTGGTTTTATTGGGCATAGCCCTGTCGCAGGTCCCCTGGCGCAGTGCGTTCATGGCCGTACCCCTGCTGCTCGTGGGGTTTGCCGTGCCGTTGGGCAACCAATATTTTGTATACGGGTATTTTGATAATTGGCGGGCCGTGGCGCAAAGGCTGGAACAGCAAGGGCGCCCCCAGGACCGGGTGGCGGTTTATCCGGCTTGGAACGAGGCGCCGCTGGAGTATTATATCCATGACCGCATGTCCCTGCAGGGACTCCCGGGAACCTACGATCCGGTAAGCGGGGACACCCAAAATTACTTTCCCATTGACCCTGCGAATGTGGATCATCTACAATCAATTTTTAATTCCGACCGCCGGGTGTGGCTGGTCATGGTCAACGAGGGCGAAGAACAGGAACTCATAAAATCTTGGTTTGCGCGCCGTTACCGGCCCGGCCCGGTGGTGAAAATCGGCGGGATTTGGGTGGGATTGTATGAAAAATAGCCCGGTGAAAAATATTCGCAGAGGGGAAAAGGCCTATGTCTACAAATCGGGCGTGCGGCGCGGTTTAACCGCCATGCTGGATGCGCTCGGCTGGTGGGTGGTCCGTGTGCTGACCTTGGGCCGGGGAATGCGCCCCAATCCGGCCGTTGTTGAGAATCCCAAAAAAATATTGGTGATCCGATTGGATCATTTGGGTGATGTGCTTTTTATCCGCCCGGGTTTGCTGGCGCTTAAGACGCATTTTCCTCAGGCGAAAATAACGGTTCTGACTTCCCGGGCCGGAAGCGAAATCATCGGCACGGACCGTTACGTGGATAAGGTTCTGGTTTGGGAAGCGCCTTGGTTTGCGCGTGCCGGAGTCCCGGAAGGGCAGGGGACTTTTTTTCAACTGGTGCAACAGCTCCGCAAGGAAAAGTTTGACATATCCCTGGATTTTCGCGGGGATATCCGCCATCACATAATAACCTGGCTGGCAGGCGTCCGGGTGCGGCTGGGATATGGGATTACCGGTGGGCGTTTTCTTCTGCACCGCGCTCCGGCATTGCCCTTAGGGCTGCATGAAGTGGACCGCAATCTGGCTCTCATGGCGGCCTTGCATGTTGATCCGGTGGTGGACCGGTATGTTCCCATTCCCTTGACCCCGGAGGAAATAAGGTTTGGGCAATCGGTTTGGCCCGATACCGGGAAGCGGGTGGTGATGCATCCGGCGGCGGGCGATTCGGCCAAGCAGTGGCCTGTGAACCGGTTGATTGAAATTTGCGATGCCTTGGGGCGGTTGGGGTGCGATGTGATGATCGTGGGCACCTCCCAAGAGCGTTTCGCGGCCGAGGCTTTGGCCAATGCCTGCATTATCCGTCCGCGGGTTATGGCCGGAAAAACGGATTTGCGCCAATTGGCGGCCATGATTTCAGCCGCGGTGTTGATGGTGGGAAGCGATTCGGGCCCGGCGCATATGGCCGTGACCCAAGGGATTCCCACCATCATGCTGTGGAGCCAAACCAATGAGCCCGGGGAATGGGGCCCTTGGGGGCGGGGTGTTCAGGCCGAGGTGGTGCGGGAACCGGAACGTGAGCAGGCGGTGGGGGACGTGCTGGCGGCGGCCAAACAATTTTTGGGATTGCAGCAACATAGGTGAAAGGTTTAATTAAATGAAGCGATGGATTTATCGGGGTTTAAGTTTTTTGTTTTTCCGGGCCCGGCACAAACCTATTATTACGGCCAATGTGCAGAGGATTTTGGTGATAAAATTGTGCTGCATCGGCGATGTTTTGTTTACTACGCCGCTGCTGCGGGCTTTGCACGCCAATTTTCCCCGCGCCCATATTGCCTATATGGTGAGCCCGTGGTGCCGGGATTTGGTGCATGTGAATCCGCACGTGCAGAGCATCCTTGATTTTGACGCCTATGCTCCGGCTTCCTGGTGGCGGAAATGGCAACGGTCTTGGCGCGCGGTTATGGATATTCGCCGCGGGCAGTTTGATGCCGCGATTGTATTGCACCGGTCGGGGTTTGCTTCTTTGCTGCCGTTTTTCGGCGGAGTTCCGTTGCGAATGGGATGGGATTGGGAAGGCCAGGGGTTTTCACTTACCCATGCCGTGCCTTACCGGGTCCGGGCCCATGAAGTGGACCGGTACCTGGATTGCTTAAAACCATTGGGTGCCGGGTTGGAGGGCGATGCCATGGATTTGATTACCACCCCGGAAGCGCGCCAGTATGCTGAAAATTTTTTACGTGATTTGAATTATATTTCCGGGCAAAGCCCCTTGGTGGCGGTCTTTGCCGGAGGCGGGGTTAATCCCGGAACCACCATGAATACCAAACGTTGGATGACCGCCGGATTTTTTGAAGTGTGCCGGGAGTTGATTCGCACCTATAAGGCGCGGTTGTTGTTCGTGGGTACGTCCGGCGATGCCCGGGTTGGCGATTTAATTCTGGAAAATGCGGAATTCCGCGACCAGGTGTTTCGCGCCGAAGGCAAAACGAATTTGATTCAATTGGCTGCCTTGCTGGAACTATGCGATCTTTTCATTGGCGGCGATTCCGGCCCCTTGCACATGGCCGCGGCCGTGGAAACTCCGACGGTTTCCATTTACGGCCCCACGGATCCGTCCTTGTTGGCCCCGCGCGGAGCCTGGCACCGGGTGGCGCGGAAAGCACTGCCGTGCACTCCGTGCTATACTCCGGTGACCGTGCACCAGTCGGATGTCACGACCTGCCGCTTGGGCAGCCCGATCTGCATGCTGGAGATTTCAGCTGCCGAGGTTTTAGAACCGGTCGAGGAACTTTTACACAAGAAAGGATTTTTAAAACGATGAAAGTCGCACTGGTTCATGATTGGCTCAACGGCATGCGGGGCGGGGAAAAAGTGCTCGAAGTATTATGCGAGTTGTATCCCGAAGCGGATATTTTTACGCTGCTGTATGAACCAACCAAAGTTTCGGAGATCATCCAGAAACACAAGGTGGTTACTTCATTCATTCAGAAATTACCCTTGGCCAAGAAGATTTACCGGCATTACCTGCCGTTGTTTCCGGCCGCGGTTGAGCAATTTGATTTGCGCGCCTATGAGCTGGTGATTTCATCCTCGCATTGCGTGGCCAAGGGCGTGATTACCTCACCCGGCACGCGGCATATTTGTTATTGCCATACCCCAATGCGTTATGCCTGGGAACAATACCACGAATATTTTCCCGAACAGCAATTGGGTCTTTTTAAACGGTATTTTATTCCCTGGGCCATGAGCCGGTTGCGTTTGTGGGACGCGGCCACGGCCATTCGGGTGGATGCCTATTTGGCCAATTCCCGGCATGTGGCGGCCCGCATCCGCAAATATTATCAGCGCGGGGCCGTGGTGGTGAATCCTCCGGTGGATGCAGCGCGGTTTTCGCCAAGGCGCGAGGCGGGCGAATATTATCTGGTGGTCTCGGCTTTGGTGCCCTATAAACGGATTGACCGCGCCATTGAAGCCTGCAACCGGCTGCGGGCGCCGCTGCAAATTGTAGGAGACGGCCCGGAGCGGGAACGGTTGCAGCGCTTGGCTGGTCCCACGGTGAAATTTTTTCCCACGGCCACGCCAACTGACTTGGCTGAAAAGTACAGCCGCTGCCAAGCGTTTTTATTTCCCGGGGAAGAGGACTTCGGCATCACGCCCTTGGAGGCCATGGCCTCGGGCCGTCCGGTGATTGCCTATGGCATTGGGGGCGCGAGAGAGACCGTGGTGGAGGGAAAAACCGGCGTTTTTTTCCCGGAGCCCACGGCTGAATCCCTGATGCAGGCCATGGAAAAAGCCGGGAAGATCAAGTGGGACGCCGCAGTCATCCGGCGGAGGGCAATGGACTTTGACCGCCCGGTGTTTAAACAAAAGTTGGCCAAAGCCATCCGGACCTGCTTGTCAGCCGGCAGCGCGCAGGGCAAGAAAAAATAGCGGGCGACAAGGGACTTTTCAGTTTAAGCGCGTTTTAGTAAACTAGGATAATTTTCAAAGCAAGATTATGTTTTTGTTTTAAAAAATATTCCCCTCCCCAGGATTTGGAGGGAGGGGATGCAAATGAAGGAAAACTCACAACATGGCGCGACCCGGTTTGGCGAAAATATTCAAACAACTTACCTTTTGGGGCGATGCCCTGGCTTTAAGCTTGGCCTTGTGGGGAGCGTACTTTTTGCGCTTCTCGGGCTGGCCTATTCCCGTGTTCCACGATGTGCCTTCCATCCATTGGTACCTGCAGGCTTGGCCGGTGGTGTTGGTGGTGGTGTGTTTGAGCTTTCAATACGGCGGTTTGTATTTGCCGCGCCGCAATGTTTCCGGGGTGGATGAATTTTCGCGGTTGGCACAGGCCACCACCGCGGCGTTTTTAATTGTGCTGACCATTACTTTTTTTTACCGTACCGAATCTTATTCCCGCGTGGTGGTGTTTTATAGCTGGGCCTTAACCATTATTTCAGCCTCGCTGGTGCGTGCCGGTTTGCGCCGCATTGAAGCGCACTTGCGCCGGAAGGGCGTGGGCACGGCCCGGTTGCTGCTGGCCGGGCTGACGCCGACCACGCGCTTGATTGCCGAAAATATCCGCCGCTTCCCGGACCTGGGCTATGAAATCGTGGGCGTAATTTCAGAACAGGAAAAACCGGGGGCAGAGTGGGAAGGCATGCAGATCCTGGGGAATTTAGAGCAGCTTTCCGAGGTTCTGGAACGCGAACGCGTGGACGACGTCATCCTGGCGCTGCCGGCCACGGAACATCACAGGTTGGAAGCCGTGCTTATGAACGTCAACACGGCCAAGGTCTCCATGAAAATTGCTTCCGACTTGTTTGGCATCATTACCAACCCGCTGCAGACCGACGAAATTTACGGCATTCCCTTGTTTGCGATTAAAGAATCGCCGCTGTCGCATTCATGGGCCCGGGTGTTGAAGCGAGCCTTGGACTTGGTGTTTACGCTGCCGGCTCTGGTGCTGCTTTCACCCCTGCTGCTGGCTTTGGCCCTGGCCGTGAAATGGACCTCCCGGGGGCCGGTGCTGTATTGCCAGGAACGCGTGGGCCGGGACAATCAAACCTTTACGATTTTTAAATTCCGCACCATGCGCATGGATGCGGAAAAAAATACCGGCCCGGTGTGGGCCACCAAGGACGATCCCCGGCGCACCCCAATTGGAACGTTTCTGCGCAAATCCTCGCTGGATGAATTGCCGCAATTGTTCAATGTGGTGGCCGGGAACATGAGCCTGGTGGGCCCGCGGCCGGAGCGGCCGCACTTTGTGGATCAATTTCAAAAAACCATTCCGCGCTACCTGGACCGGCACTTGGTCAAAGCCGGGCTGACCGGATGGGCCCAGGTTCACGGCTTGCGCGGCAACACGCCGGTGGAAGAGCGCGTTAAATTTGATTTATGGTACGTGGAAAACTGGTCCCTGTGGCTGGATGTGAAAATACTCATACGCACAGCTTTGGAAGTTTTCCACCATACGGATGCGTATTGAGCGTTTTGGAACCAAACTGTCCGGGGGAGTATTTTATGCTTTTTAAGTACCATCGAAAGAAAATGAAAAATATTTTCTGTTATTTATGTTTGGCTTTATTCGTTTCTTTTTCTTTGGCTTGTTGGGCAGACAATAACTATGGTTCCGGTGAATATTTGGTGCGCCAAGGCGCTGGTGCGCGCGTCGGCGGCATGGGCGGGGCGTTCGTGGCTGTAGCCAATGATGCCACGGCTGGCTATTGGAAT
>JAGVPM010000147.1 GCA_020052235.1 Candidatus Goldiibacteriota bacterium | reverse complement strand
GATAAAGGCGCAACAGGGCATAAAGCAGCTCAGTGCTGCCGTTGCCGATTACCAAATGTTCGCGCGGTACGCGGTAATGCTGGGACAAAGCTTGCGTAAGATCTTCAGCCAGGGGGTCCGGATAGTGCACAATGTCGTCCAGGGCCCGGCTGATTACCAAGCGCAGGTTTTCCGGGGGACCCAGGGGATTGATGCTGGCGGAAAAGTCCAGCAAGTCCTCTGGGGCAAAACCGGAGCGCCGGGCCCAGTAATGTAAATTGCCGCCGTGTGCATACGTCATGCGTTTACCTCATCCCCGGCCAGACCGCAAGGATCAGGGCCGGAATCAATTCCGTTAATTCGCAAACCGCGCCATAGGTGTCACCCGTGGCGCCGCCGATCTTGTGCCGTGAATAGGCGGCCAGAAACAGGGCTGTACCCAGACTGGCGGCTGCGGCTATGACTCCGGTAACACCCAGCAGGAACCAGCTTGTGAGCAGCAACAATATCGCGCCCCCCAGAGCCGCAACCCCATGACGAGTTTGGGCAAACACCGTGCCCAGGCCCTGCGGACGGATATAAGGCAGCAGCGCCATGTTCAATACCATGGCACACCGCCCGGCCAAAGGCATCAGCAGCACGGTTTTACTTAATGCAAGTGTCGGCACGGAAAGCAACGCGGAATACTTGAGCAGCAAAACACCCGCGATGGCCGTAACGCCCATGGCCCCAATATGGCTATCTTTCATGATCTCAAGAATTTTTTCCTTGGGCCGCGCGCTTAAAAATCCATCGGCCGTATCCGAGAGCCCGTCCAAATGCAGGGCGCCGGAAAACCCGATGAGGCCCACCACGATCAACGCGCAAAGCAAAGGCGCAGGCACCCAGGATTGCAGCAGCCCGACTCCGATCGCCGCCACGCCGCCCAATAATAAGCCAATGACTGGAAACCAGCGCACGCCCTTGGCCAACGCGGATTCCCCTTGCCCCCAGGAAGCGGGGATGGGGAACACGGTCAGGAAGCGCAGCGCGGCCCAAAAAGAATTCATGCCCTTTCGCCTATCAATTCCTGCCGCATGCGGCAGGAATAAATAAAGGATGCTCGGGGCATGATATCAGATACCCTTCGGCTGGCCTCAGGGAGCCTCATTTATCTGCCCCGGAAACAGCCGCTTCACCAAAGGTGGCCACTTCGGTCAATACGCGAAACGCAGCTTCGACCAAGTTCATGGCCAGGGCCGCACCCGTACCTTCGCCCAGCCGCAGGTTCAAGTCCAACAAGGGTTCTTTGCCGAGCTGAGCTTGCATGGCGCGGTGCCCGGGCTCGACACTGCGGTGCGCGGCAATGATATAATCCGTGACCGCCGGGCAGAGGCTCTGCGCGATCAAAGCCCCGGCCGTGGAAATAAATCCATCCACCACCACGGGTTTGCGTTTCGCGGCCGCGCCTAGGATAACACCCGCAATGCCGCCGATTTCAAAACCTCCGACTTTGGCCAGCACATCCAGGCCGTCCTTGGGATTGGGCTGATTAATGCTAAGCGAGCGTTCGATCACGGTTACTTTGTGCGCCAGTTGCGCATCATCCAAGCCTGTGCCGCGTCCCGTGACTTGAGCCGGGGTTTGGCCCGTGAGCACCGAGGCAATGGCTGCGCTTGGGGTGGTGTTGCCAATGCCCATGTCGCCGGTGCCGAACACATCCACCTCATGCGCCAAAGTATTCACCACGTCAATGCCGGCTTCCAGCGAGCGGATGGCCTGCTCCCGGGTCATGGCCGGGCCTTGCGCCATGTTCTGCGTGCCGGGGGCGATTTTTTTGGAAATGATTTTGCCTGCCGCAACCAGGGAACTCAAATCACCAACCACGCCCATGTCCACCACAACAACTTTGACGCCATTGAGTTTGGCCAGCACATTGACTCCGGCTTTGCCGGACGCGAATCCGGCAACCATTTGCGGCGTGACTTCCTGGGGAAATTTACTCACGCCCTCGGCCACCACGCCGTGGTCTCCGGCCATGGTGATGATGGTTTTACGCGTGATTGGCGGCACGGCTTGCCCGGTCATACCGGCCAAATCCGCGGCCAGGTCCAGCAGGCGGCCCAGGGCCCAGTGGGGCATGAGCAATTGGTTGAGGCGCTCCATGGCCTGAGCCCGGGAGGCTGGGTTCTGTGGAGCAATTGTTTTGATTGTGGCATCGAGTAATGACATGAGTGTTAACCTTTCAAAGTGAGCGGGATGCCGCATGCGGTCAGCACGACCTGGTCCGCAGCGGAGGCGATGATTTGATTGCAGCGGCCGATCAGGTCGCGATACTGCCGGGCTAAGATATTTTCCGGGACAATGCCCCAACCGACTTCATTGGTAACCATGATTACCGTGCCCGGATGCCGGCCACAGGCGGCCAGCACACGCCCGCATTGGGCAACCACAGCGGCTTCGTCCAAAACCGCGGAGAATTGTTCAGCTTGGTACATGAGGTTGTTAATCCAAAACGTCAGGCAGTCCACCAGGACCACGCCGTAGTCTTGCGCACGCAGCAAGGCTTCATCCAGGGCCAGCGGCTCTTCCAGCGTGTCCCAATCCGCAACCGCGCGCGCCTGTTGGTGCAGGGCAATGCGGGCGCGCATTTCTTCGTCCGTGGCCACGCCCGTGGCCAGGAAAAGGCGTTTCCCCGGCAGGGCTTCGGCCTGGGATTGCGCGTAGGTACTTTTGCCGCTGCGGCAGGCGCCGGTGACGAGAATGAGGCGGCTCATGCGAGCATCCCTAAGTGTGTGAGTACACCCCAGCCGTCGGTCAGTATAACCGTGGCCACGCCCGTACAGGGAAGCTTGAAGGACGTGTGGCTTTTGGCAGGTAAGTGCAGAAAATGGCAAATGAGCGAGCGGAGAATGCCGGTATGGGCAAAGACCGCAAGTGTATCGCAAGGATCGGCGGCCAGGCGGTTGGCGGCTGTTTCCACGCGCGTCAGGTAATCGGCCAGGCGTTCACCCGCGGGAAATTCGAACGCGGGGGAGAAGTCCGCCCACGCCTGGAGTAAGTTGGGAAAACGAGTCTGGATCTCCGACCAGAGCAGCCCTTCGCATTTTCCAAAATTAATTTCCCGCAAAGCCGGTTCAATTTCCGCTGCAATACCCGGCAGCGCCAGGTGCAGGGTTTCCTGTGCCCGTTGCATGGGACTGACATAGCAGCGGTAGTTTACTCCCAAGGCCGCACTCAGCGCAGAGTGCAAAGCGCGTGCTTGCTCACGTCCCTCGTCCGAGAGCGGCAGGTCCGTGCTGCCGTAGAAGCGCCCTTCTTTGACAAAGCCGGTTTCTCCGTGACGGATCAGGTAAATGGTTTTAGGTCGTGTGGTTTCTTGGGGCATCTGTAATCTTCCTTAAATTGTAGGGAACGGTTTAAAACCGTTCCCTACGAAAAAAAATCCCCGAACCTAATTTTACTTAGGCCCGGGGATGCCGTGTTTCATCCTCGATACGTGAGTTTTAATCCCTTGCGCGGGGATTAAAGTCTCATTTATGTTTTGGGCAGGTCTTCTGGCTTCCGGATCATCCTACTCACTGCGCCTTCCCATCCATGGACAGTGGCGTGTGCAGTTTTAGTCCCCGGTTACAGCGGCGGTTCCGCAACGGTATCGCACCGTTTTCTCGATTAAGGCCCCCGAGGGGGCCACCCAAAGCAAGGGTATTAAATGAAAAATTGGGAGAGAAGTCAAGGGGAATACTGAGCATGAAACGGAACCTAGCCACAAAACATAAAAATTCCGCAACTTTTTTCCTTCGCTCCTGTCTGAAAGATAAAAGCCATTTCACATGATGATTTGCATTTACAATGCAGCGGCGGATACGCATTGGCACGCGACCAGCATTTTTCGCTTTCGCAAGCGTTGACCAATTGTATCATATGTGGTACAGTTTAAATGGCTGAAGGAGTTCGCATGATTGAAAAGAAACTTCTGTTGTATCAAACAGCCAATGGGAAAGTACCTTTTGTGGAATGGATCGAAAGGCTTGACCTTCCGATTAGAAAACGAATAGAAATTGGTGTGGATAAATTGGAGCTTGGCTACATGCCTGATTGCAAGTCAATCCATGACGGCGTTTATGAAATGCGGCTCCATTTTGGACCGGGTTTTAGAATCTATTTTGGTCAAACAGGGCAGGAAATTATTTTACTTCTATGCGGTGGAGATAAAGGCTCGCAGACGAAGGATATCAGAAAAGCAGTGGAATATTGGTGCGATTTTAAAAGGAGGGAAAATGAAACCCTATACGGATTATCATAAGCATTTGATTAAAGAATTAAAAAAGCCGGAAGAAGCTATCGGCTATTTAAATGCAGCCTTGGAAGATGGTGATTTAAAGGTGTTTCTGCTGGCTTTGAGAAATGTATCTGAAGCGTATGGAAATATTTCGGAATTGGCAAAGAAAAGCAAGCTGCCTCGAGTAAGCTTGTACCGTATAACTTCTCAAAGAGGGAACCCGACCATTGAAAATGTTGCTAAATTAATCGATGCGTTTGGGTTGAGGTTTTATATTGATAAAAAACAAGCTAAACCGAAAATGGCGGCTTGAAATTTATGCGGTTTAAATATTAGAAGTACACGCTGCATAACCCGATAATGCTTTGCTTTTTGCCCCAGGTTGCTGTATTTTGTATGCTTCCAATACAGCCGGACCGGCAAGAAAGCAGGCGTTGGACCTCATGATTCGCACCAGTGAAGTTAGTTTGGCCTTTGGCGGCCAAAAGCTGTTTAAAGAAGTCACCATTTCCTTTACTCCGGGCAATTGTTACGGGCTCATCGGCGCCAATGGCTCGGGGAAATCCACGTTTCTTAAAATTTTAGCCGGCGACATTCAGCCTGATGCCGGGACTGTACTCTTGAATCCTGACATGCGCGTGGCGTTGTTGCGGCAGGATCAGTTTGCCTTTGACGAATACACACCGTTGCAAACCGTGATTATGGGATACACGCGTTTGTATAAGATAATGCAGGAACGCGACGCAATCTATGCCAAAGGGGACATGACGGACGCGGAAGGCATTCGTGCCGGGGAATTGGAAGGCGAGTTCGCGGAATTGAATGGGTATGATGCGGAGTCCGAAGCGGCCACCTTGTTGGACAAACTTGGAGTCGGCGAAGACCTGATTAATCAGCCCATGAAGACTTTGGAAGCAGGTATGAAAATCCGCGTGCTCTTGGCGCAGGCTTTGTTCGGAAATCCGGATGTATTGCTCTTGGACGAACCGACCAACCATTTGGATTTGAAAACCATTACCTGGCTGGAAAACTTTTTATACAACTTTCAAAACACCGTAGTGGTGGTTTCACACGATCGCCATTTTTTAAATAAGGTCTGCACGCATACGGCAGACGTGGATTTTGGCAAGATTCAACTTTACGTGGGCAATTATGATTTCTGGTATCAGGCCAGCCAGTTGGCCATGCAGCAGAAAAAGGACGCGGACAAGCGGGCCACGGAAAAAATTGCCGATTTGCAGGCGTTTGTGCAGCGGTTTAGCGCCAATGCGTCCAAATCCAAACAGGCCAGCGCGCGTAAAAAATTAATCGAGAAATTAACGCCGGAAGAAATGCCTGCTTCTTCCCGCCGGACACCGTTTATCTTTTTCAAACCAGACCGCCGCTGCGGAGACAAAATTTTGGAAGTTAATGACCTGTGCAAGAGCATTGACGGCGTGCCGGTGTTGCAGAACTTGAGCTTCCGCGTGAACGCAGAGGATAAGATTGCCTTGATCGGAACCAACAACGTGGCCAAGACCACCTTGTTCAGGATTTTGGCCGGGGAACTGGAAGCGGACCAAGGGTTCATCAAGTGGGGACAAACCATTACCTGGACCTACGGGCCTAAAGACAATGCTGAATATTTTTTGAAAGAGCAGCCGGTGATTGACTGGCTGCGGCAATACACCACCAGCGATGATACCAATTACATCCGCGGCTATTTGGGGCGCATGCTGTTTTCGGGTGATGAAGCCATGAAACAAATCAGCGTGCTTTCGGGGGGGGAACGGGCGCGTTGCATGCTTTCGCGCATGATGATCTCCGGGGCCAATGTGCTGCTGCTGGATGAACCCACCAACCACCTGGATTTGGAATCCATTTCCTCGCTCAATGACGCAGTGGCGAAGTTTTCAGATGTGGTGATTTTTTCCTCGCACGATCATCAGCTCGTCAACACCGCTGCCAACCGTATTATCGAGTTCACGCCGGGTGGAATCATTGACAAGGTGACAACATTTGACGAATATCTGGAAGATCCCGGTGTGCAGGCGCTGCGGGATAATTTGTATCATCAGCATGCCGAGGTGGAGTTATAGTTGGGGCGGATCAGGCAAACGATAGGCGGAGGAATTCGTTATGGGTTTGTTTCATTGCTGTCCAAATTAGCCGAACTGAAATTGGACTTGTTTGATCCCCAGGTTCGGCTGAGCTGAAGGTTTGTACGGATTATTCAACCAGTCCCAAAG
>JAGVPM010000017.1 GCA_020052235.1 Candidatus Goldiibacteriota bacterium | reverse complement strand
TTCCGGTTTGCAGGCTTTATTATTCACCGGGTCATGCTCTTGGATGAGAACAGCCAGCTTCTCCTGTGCTTTTTCCGAAAGCCCGCCATATTCAAGCTCATGCAAACGGTAGGTTATGCGCCGCCAAAGGTAGGTTTTGTTATTGATGGGGCTTGGCTTGCCGTCATGCAGCTCCGCATACTTTTTCCGCAATTCGACTGCCGGTGCGTTTTTCAAGGCCATGATTTGGTTTAGCAAGCTTTGTTTCATTGGGTTTCACCTCCTCTCTTTTATCGCATAGGGCCATAGCTTTGGAGAGATATCAAGACAAATAGAGAGACACTGGCCGCCATGGATCGGAATAGGTGGCCGTCATGCGCGGAATGCGCACCAGCGTATCTCTGTTGGAAAACGGAGATACGCTGGGCTGATCTTGATTTTTTTCCGTGATTTTCATTTAACGGCTTTTATTGTGATTGGAAAAATCCGGCACCTTGATGAAATAACTGCCAAAAAGGGCATTAAATGGCTGGACTTGAGTTTTGAAGATTTCAGAGATGTTGAGAGGGAAAAATCGCGGATATTTTCGGATGATGCGCTGCGACGATGCCTACTCAGTGCAAAATCAAAAAGCCTTCGAGCTTGTTTATCACAAGCCAGAAGGCTTCAAGACAAAATATACGCAAAACGTTTGAACATTCGGGCCTTGCCGCAAGTCCGGAACCGGCAGGCATGGATTTATCTCTGCCGCTCCGATGTACAAACGTTAGCGTGTTACTTTACTGGCGTCCCCAGGGGGATTCGAACCCCCGCCATCGCCGTGAAAGGGCGATGTCCTAGGCCACTAGACGATGGGGACACTAGGCTCACAAAGGTTTGATAATATAGCCAAAGTTGCCTAAGAAGGCAAGGAAAATTTTCTTAATTTCATTTTTTTGTTTCAGACAGCTGCTTAAGCCGATGATACAACACATGATATTCTCCGGCTGACCGTTCCCAGGAAAAATCCGCAGCCATGGCATTGCGGGCTACCAGATTCCACGCCTTGGAATCCTGGTATGTTTCACAGGCACTGCGAACGGCCGTTACCATGGCCGTGCCCGTATAATCGTGAAACGTAAACCCATTGCCGTGCTGGCCGTCAAATTCCACTACAGTATCCGCCAGTCCGCCGGTATGCCGTACAATCGGCACGGTCCCGTACCGCATGGCAATCAACTGGCCCAAACCGCAAGGTTCGTACCGGCTGGGCATTAAAAACATATCCGACGCCGCGTAAATGCGGTGGGCCAACTCATTATTAAAGTTTAAATTCACGGACAATTTGCGGGCAAACTTGGATTTCAAATGCAAAAGGTACTCATGAAACTTGCGTGAACCCGTGCCTAAAATTACCAAATGGACATTCAAGCTCAGCAGGGATTCAGCGGCTTCGGCAATAATGTCCAGCCCCTTTTGTTCATCCAAACGGCTGATCATCGAGATCAGCGGTGCATTGGGCAAGGCGAACAACCGCTGATCCTCCAACAACTCCGCTTTTAATTCCTGCTTGCGTTCCAACTCGTGGGCTTGGAAGTGAATCGGCAACAGCGGATCATTTTGCGGGTTCCAAATGGAATAATCCACCCCGTTTAATATCCCTGATAATTCATTCCGTCGATACCGCAGCACGCCGTCCAATCCATGCCCCAATTCCAAGGTTTGAATTTCCCGGGCATAAGTAGGGGACACGGTATTAATCCAATCCGCATAGATCAGCCCGGCTTTTAAAAAATTCAACCGCCCCCAAAACTCCACACCTTCGGCATCGAACAAAGACCAAGGCAAACCGGTGTATTCCATGCTGCTTGCGGGAAACAACCCTTGATAGGCGAGGTTGTGTATGGTTATCACGCTCCGGCAGTGCTGGTAGGCAGTTTCCTCGGCATAGAGGGTTTTAAGGTAAACGGGGATCAAGCCCGTGTGCCAGTCATGTCCGTGGATAATATCCCATGATTGGCCTAAATTCTTGCCCAACTCCATAACGGCGCGGCAAAAGAAAATAAACCGCTGATCATTGTCACGGTAATCGCCCTCGGCATTGCGGTATAATTCCGCCCGGTCATAAAACGGATCGTGTTGGATAAAATACAGATGCACGCCGCTTTCCGCCAGTTGCGCTTCCCAAACCTCGGCGTGAATGACTTGCGTTCCAAGGGGTACTGCCAATTTCAACCGTGTGGAATTCATCCCCACGCCGGCATTGCGTGCTTGACGGTACAGGGGCATCACCACATAAACTTCATGACCCAACTTGGCCAAGGCCTGAGGCAACGAACCGGCCACATCGGCCAAGCCCCCGGTTTTGGCAAAGGGCACGCTCTCGGAAACAGGAAAAAGAATTTTCATGGTTGTGGTTTTGTCCCGTCTATAATTTGCATTTTTTCCGTATTTTCCCTTATTTATGGATTTTTTCGCGGGGATTTAATTCGATTATACCCTCTCGCTTATCAAAACCCTGCCGCGGCGGCTGATATCCGGTACCCCTCGGCTAGCCTCAGAGTCTTCATTGATATATCCCTGTGTCAATCACCAGTAAGGTATTATTATTTACACGCTGGGTTGCGCTGTTCCCCAAGGTCATATTCGGTTGTGTTGAACCATACCCGCTGCCGCTGCTGCGCAATTCGTAATTGGCCACAAAAGCCCTCCGGCCGTCGGGCGCCAAGCCCAATCCCCACGGCGACACATCCAAATCCACTCGTTGCACAAACTGATGAGTTGCAACATCGATAATCGACAATTGATTGTCCATTTTGGAAGTAACATAAAGATACTTCCCGGATGGGGCGAGTTTAATATCCATGGGATTTTGACCCACCGGAAACGTTAATACCGTGTGCACCGTGGGCAAATGCACCATCGAAACATCATTGGAATTTTGATTGGCCACATACGCATAAACTCCGGCCGCATCTATGGTAATGGCCCCAGGGCCTGAGCCGGCGTTGGTTCGCCCTAAAACGCTCTGATCGGCCGTGGACAAGGCCACCAAATTATACTGTTCATTTTGCAGCGTAATCAGCAGTATCTTCCCATCCGGTGAAAGCGCCAAACCCTGATTGCCGCTGCCTACGGAAATATTTTGCATCACCCGGCGGCGTTCCAAGTCCACCACGGTGACAAAAGGCGCACTGGTATTGCTGATATAGGCCATGGTTTCCTCGGCATTAACCGCCACTTGTTCAGGGTTGTACGGCAGGTCAATGGACGCTGCCACAAAATTTCCGGCAATGTCCAACAGCGTTAAGTTGTGTTCATCACGCGCCGTGACGCAGATCCAGCCCCGTTTGGGAGCAACCGCCAATCCGACCGGATGGACGCCAAGTTGAATGGTTGACACGGGATGAAGGGAACTTGAGGATACTTTCGTTACGGTCTGACTGGTGCTGTCGGCCGTATAGATAAATTGGCCGTCAGGGGTGACTGCAACACCAATGGGGTTAAATCCCACGCGCACGCGTTCCACCACGCTGGGTTTGGGCGGGTTGCCCGTTGCGGCAGGTTCGCCGGCCGGTTTAATATTCGCAGGGGCGCACGCCAAAACGCTTCCGCCAATGCAAATACAGGCCAACCAGAATCGACTCATGCCATTCCCCCTAAATTAAAAAGCAATTGGAATGCAAATTATAACCCCGCTCGCGGCCCCTTGTCAATTACGCCTATTTTTTCTCACGGGCATATTCTTCCAAACCCCGGCAAATGCCCTGAGCGATTTTTAAGCAAAACTCTTTTTGACGAAGTTTTCGTTCTTCCTCCGCGTTGCTGATAAATGCCGTTTCCACCAACACCGAGGGCATATGCGATTTGGCCAATACATAAAACGGCGCGCGTTCAATACGCCTGGTTTCCGAAATGCCTTTTTCAAATTCCTGGCCGATCAATCCGGCCACCGTGATGCTGTCCGTTTCGTGGACCGATTGCCGCAAGTCATCTTTGATGATTTCCAGGTAATTGGCGTCTTTATTTTCAAATTTAGCCACTTCCGCGGCTTTATGCGACGAGGCTTCACGGTTGTAAATAAACACTTGGCTGCCGAAGGCTTTCCGGTCAGGAGACGCATTGGCGTGAATGGACACAAATAAATCGGCTTTCGCGCGATTGGCTATCTCGGGACGTTCCGGCAGGGGAATAAAACGGTCATCATCACGGGTAAGAATCACCTTGCACCCCAGTTTATTTTCCACCAGACGCGCCAGCTGTTGGGCGATTTCCAATACCACGGTTTTTTCACGCAACTGCGTGGGACCGATGGCACCCGGGTCTTTGCCTCCGTGTCCCGCATCAATAACCACGCAGTGAAAATCGGATTTGAGTTGCACTGCCCCGGCCTGGTTTCCCACAACCGCTTCGGCCACGGGCAAGGCTGTGGCCCGGGCCGCAGGCACGACAATGGCTTCATGCGATTTTTTAGCCAAGGTCCGGGTAAGGGAATTATATTGAAACGAGGGATCGCAAATTTCACGCCATAAACGGGCAAACGCCTCCGGACTGATAAAAACCTGATTTTGCCTCCATTGCAGAAGGTGCGGCAAACGAATCCAGCGTTTGCCGTCGATTAAGGCTTTCGGGAACCCCACCACCACCTCGGCTTTGTGGCCTTGAGGACCTTCCATCACCACTTTGCGCAAGGTGACATTCCACGCGACATGTCCGCCCAGGTATTCCACCGTGGGGCGAAGCGGAAACACCATGACCCCCGCCACTTCCTGCAAAGGAGCGGTCAGGGGCTGCGCCGGCTGGCCTTCGATCCGGATGGCCTGGGGTGGCCG
>JAGVPM010000077.1 GCA_020052235.1 Candidatus Goldiibacteriota bacterium | reverse complement strand
GATTAGAGGCTGTGGACGGACGTTGTGACACAGTCTCCAAGGGGAGAGGAATTTAAAATTTCAAAAGCACCTTTCCACAACAGGAACTACTAACCATACCAGGAGTTACTTATGGCAGCGGAGTATCAATACCGAATTTATGAAAAAAAAGACGATGCGGGAATTTTTGCATTGTTGGGGCTCATGTGGGGAGAGAAAGTTGCCGCTCGGTCCGCGGCGGTCTGGGATTGGAAAATCAACCGCAACCCGTACAATCCGCCAGAAGGGCCGCGCTCCTATGTGGCGCTCGCCGGCGATAAAATTATTGCCGCGATGGCGACCATACCCATGCACATCAAGTTTCGGGAAAAAATCACGACGTTTCTGTGGGTGGTGGATTATCTGGCGGACCCGAGCTATAAAACCGTCGGTTGGCGTATTTTTAACCGGCTCCTTAAGGAACCGTATGTCCTCATCGGAACTCCCAACCACGCTTCCTACACAATCGGTTTGGCGGCCAAGTGGGTGGAAATCTGTGATTTTTACCAGTACTTCAACTTCGTCCGCGCGGACAAGGTTTTTGCTCGGAAAATTAAATATCCCTGGCTGGGCTCCCTCGCCGGGCACGTTTGGAATGCGGCGGCTTGGGGGATAAGTCTCTTCTGGGCAGGTGTACAGGACAAACAGGTGCTCATCAGCGAAGTCACGGAGTTCGGTTCTGAGTTTGACGAATTGTGGGGCGCGGTCTCGGGGGGCTATGAAGCCATTGCCGTGCGCAGCGCGCAGTTTTTAAAATGGAAATACCTTGAGATTCCCGGGAAAAAATTCAGGATCTTTCTGGCACGCAAAGACGGCCGGCCCATTGGCTATGCGGTCATCGGGTTCGACGAGGCGGAAGGGTATCTCAAAGGGGAAATTGCGGACTTTTTAACGGCCGTGGACGATACCCGGACCCTGTCCTTGCTCTTGGGAAAAGCGGTGGGGGAATTAAAAGCCGCCGGCGCCGAGCTGATCAGCTGCTTTTTGGTCCCCTACCAGCGACAACTGGCCCAGGTCTTGTTCGATCACGGTTTTGTCTTCCGAAAAAAAAGGTATCCCATCATTGGGTATCAGACCAAAACCGGAGATCTGACAAAAGAGGAATTCACGCAAGCCAAGTGGTTCATCAACAGCGGTGATTCTGATTTAACCATGTATTAACCGGAGAGAGCGGTTGAAATGAAAATACTCATAGTCAATAAATTCATTTACCCCAAAGGCGGGGACGCAGTTTCCGCCTTGCAAACCGGCGCGCTTTTGGCAAGGAAAGGCCATTCCGTCGAGTATTGGGGCATGGAACATCCCGATAACCCGGACTATAAACATAAAGATTTGTTTATGCCGCTGGTGGATTTTAATTCCACGCCGGCCTTGAAGCAGAAACTGAAATTGTTGGCGAATATTTTATATTCCTTTGAAGCCAAAAGAAAAATCAAGCAATTGTTTGAACGCGAAAAGCCCGACTTGGTTCATTTGAACAATTTCGCCCACCAATTGTCCCCCTCCATTGTCGATGCCGCCCATGATTACGGCATTCCCATGGTCATGACCATGCATGATTTTAAAATGGTTTGCCCTTCTTATTCCATGCTCGCCCAGGGCAAGCCCTGCGAGGCCTGCGGCAATAAAAAGTACTATCATTGTTTTTTAAAAAAATGTTTCAAGGATTCCCGGCTTATTTCGGCCGTAGCCACCCTGGAAATGTATTTGCACCACCGGGTCCTTCATGTGTATGACAAAATCCGGAGGTTTATTGCGCCCAGCCGGTTTATGCAAAACAAGCTTCAGCAAATGGGCTTTTCCCGGCCGGTGACGCACCTGCCCAATTTTATTGAATTGGAAAAATACCAACCCGCCTTCGAACCTCAGGAGCGTTCCGTCGTCTACCTGGGGCGCCTTTCCCCGGAAAAGGGACTGTTCACTTTATTGGAGGCGGTCAAAGGCCTGGACCTTACCTTGAAAATCATAGGCACCGGGCCGTTGGAGGCGGAATTAAAAAGCAAAACGGCCGCCGGAGCGATTTCCAATGTCCGTTTCCTGGGTTATAAAACCGGTGTTGACCTGCATGACGAAATTAGAAAAGCGATGTTCCTGATCCTGCCTTCCGAGTGCTATGAAAACAATCCGTTGTCAATTCTCGAAGCCTTCGCGCTGGGGAAACCCGCGATTGGCTCCCGGATTGGAGGCATACCGGAATTAGTAGTCCACGGAAAGACCGGCTATGTATTTCAGCCGGGCAATGCCGGGGAGCTCAAGGAGAGCATCGTCAAATTATCCAATGCCCCCGGGTTAATTCAAGACTTTGGCCATGCTGCCCATCAATCGGTCCAACAAGCGAACAATTCGGAGCTGTATTATCAGCAGTTGTCGGAAGTCTATGAGGCGGCGATGCATGAAAGCTAAAATTGAACTGAGAAAATTTCCCTATCCCTTTCAGGCCGCGCTTTCGATTTGCAGCGACATTGATCACACGCACTTGGCTGAGAAATTTCTGAAAATTCAGGAATTCATGAACCGGGAAATCGGACTGGCCTTCACCAACACCTTTTTTCCGTTTCATGAGCAAGATGAGTTTTCCTTGTTTTCCTCGCGCCCGCAGGACAGGGCGGTTCTCTTGGAACACCTAAGAAACGGAAACATTGAGGCATTGCACGGGTTCGGCGAGAAAAAGAATTTCACCCGCGAAGATGCCCGGAAGATGCTGGCGGAATTAAAGAAAAACGATATCCACTTGAAAATGTGGGTGGACCACGCCGATTTTCCGGGCAATTTCTGCAAATACCGCTGCCCGGGCCGGGGCGATCAACCGGGGCAAAAAGAGTATCATCTGGATCTGACCGCGGATTAC
This sequence comes from Candidatus Goldiibacteriota bacterium, assembly GCA_020052235.1. GTDB lineage: Bacteria > Oederibacteriota > JAAXVQ01 > JAAXVQ01 > JAAXVQ01 > JAAXVQ01. Next base: position 13,729 of record JAGVPM010000077.1, on the reverse strand, counting down.
GGCATTCGCTATATCTGGACCGATCGGCTTACAACGATTATAGGGCAGGGGGCGTCGGTCACCTGGCGGAGCCTGTTTGGGGTTTTTGATTTTAAACACCCCGCCGCCTCCGGGCTCAACGCCCTCAAAACAGGATTAAAGGTGTTCTTGGGCTTTTTCAAGAGCAAAAAATATTCTTTTATGTCCGCCAATGAGCCTGTCCAAATCACGACGCTCCAAGACGGGAAAAAAATGTTCGAGTTCATACGCTTCAATAATTACTTTCAAGGCGCGGCGCGCGGGGATTCGTTTTCCGAGCTTTATTATTTGATTTCCCAAAAGGTCTTAAAGAACCTGATTTCGAGAAAAGCCTATTCCGTTGTTTATGTCCATTTGGGGAAGTGCTTTGATCTTGAAAGCGCGCAAAATCAGCGCACCCTTCAGGCTTTGCGTGAATTGAAAGCGGCCGCGGATCAAGGGAAAATATGGGTGGATTCAACCTTGCGCCACCTGGAGTATTATATTGGACAACGGTATTTGAATTGGGATTATTCCGTGGTCCGGGACGAAGGCTGCATCACCATCCATTCAATTGACGATCCGGTAAGGGGGCCGTATGTTCCTAAACCGGAAGAGCTTAGGCATTTGACTTTTTATGTTCCGGAAAACGTGAAAATAAAAGTGAAAATTAACCGGCATGAAGTGGTGCCGGTGGTCAAAAATGAACTTGATTATTCGGGTAAACCCAGTATAAGTATTCAATGAATTTTATCAGGTTGTGCAAGGAAAAATCATGGCAGGAAGTAGGAAATTTGGTAATGTCAAAAGTTCTATGAAAAAACGGATGGATTTATGAAATTCCCCTCCCCACAGTTTTTGGCGGGAGGGGATGAAGGGGAGGGGGTGTGGCAGAATTGGAAGTGACATCCCTGGCAGTAGCATTGAGAAAAAACCAAACCATAGCCGAAAGAAAGCTGTGGAGTCGGTTGCGCGCCAAGCAAATGGAAGGGGTGAAATTTCGGCGGCAGCAACCGGTAGGGGCATATATTGTAGATTTTATTTGCTTTGAAAATAAGGTGATTATAGAACTTGACGGTGGGCAGCATATGCAGCAAACCGGCAAAGATCAGATTCGTGACAGGTGGTTTAATGAGCAAGGATATAAAGTCCTTCGTTTTTGGGATAATGAAATCTTTGAGAATTTTACCGGAGTATTGAACAGCATCAGAGAAAAACTTTTATAATCACCCTCCCCTTCATCCCCTCCCATCAATCAAGGGAGGGGAATCATCTAAGTCAAGTCAGGGGGAGGCCAGCAAATAGTTGGGGACGATTTGAAAAGCAAGGGTTTTCAGGAATTAAGCTTAAAAAGTTTTGACAATACGGGAAATTTACCATGGAGAACGTTTATGAAAACCTATCTTAAGCTGCTCTTGGGTATCCTTCTGGCCGTCACGGTGCTGGCGAACAATGGCTATTCAACGGAGAACCGCATCCAAGTCGACTGCACAAAAAGCAATGGCCGGGTTCAGAAGCATGTTTTTGGCAGCAACATGCTGGCCCACGATCCCGCTTTTTCCTGCACTGAATCATGGGCTAAAAATTTTTCCGGTTATCGGGAATATGGCGCCGGAGTATGGAACCCCAACCGGATGGAGCCGGTGCCAAGTGTTTTAAAGTTGGGGCAGGAGGCCGGAATCTCCATTATGCGTTTTCCCGGAGGCTGCGGCTCCCACGGCTATGAATGGAAGAAGGCCATTCGGAAAGGGCGCAACAGTTTTAAATTTGGCCTGTATGAATTTTACCGGGTCTGCCAGGCGCTGCATGCGGACCCCATTATTACGCTGAGTTATTTTAAAGATTCGCCGCAAGACGCTGCCGATTTGGTCGCTTTTTTTAATAGCCCGTACAATCCCGCGGAAGAGGCCGAGTTCAAGGGGCGGGGAAATTCCGCTTACTGGCCTGGGCTCCGGGCTGAGAACGGCCTGCCCCAGCCGTTGCAGGTGAAGTATTTTGAGATCGGCAACGAAATTTGGCACGGGGACCACCTTCGGACCAAAGCGGTTGCTCCCGAAGCCTACGCGCAACGTTATCTCCAGTATTACGATGCCATGAAAGCGGTGGACCCTTTAGTTCAAATCGGCTTGGTATTGGATACGGACGCCTGGAACCAAAAAGTGCTTCCGATCGTAAAAAACAAGGTCGATTTCGGAATTTTGCATACGTATCCTTCGCCGGGCTATGGAAAAGAATTGGAAGTGCTTCCGGTTGAAAAGCTTTTCCGCATGTGCCTGGGCATGCCGGTCGTGATTACCGAACCCCAGTACCAAAAAACCTTAAAAATATTAAAGGATTATGCCGGGCGGGATATTCCCTTGGCCATCACGGAATTTAACGGCGGTTTTTTCATGCGGTCGTCCGTCCCCTATCAGTTTACCTTGGGGAATGCGCTCATCAATGCGGAGTTGTTAAGGGTTTTTATGAAGCCGGAAAATAATATCATCCTTGCGAACAACTGGAATTTCATTAACGAACATTGGGGGATGATCAGCAACGGTTTTGTAAATGATGCACCCGGCAAATTGGATCGTCCGTATATCAAGCGCCCCAATTTTTACGTATTTGAGATGTACCATGACCACTTCGGAAAAATCCTTTTGCCGGTAGTCGTGAAGTCGGAAACCTACCAGGAGCGGGGATACACGGTTGACTACCTTACTGTGAATGCCAGCACGAATGACGAACACAGCAAGGTCTACCTGATGGTTCTGAATAAAAATTTGAAAAGCCCCATGAATACGGAAATAACCCTGAACGGTTTGGTGAAAATATCGAGTGCTGAAGCCTGGGTGTTGAACGGCCCGGATTACTTATCGGTTAATGAAAAAAAATCCCGGCACCGTCAAGGTGAAAAAAGTTGATATAAGCCGCGCGTTCGCCAACGGGACGCTGACGATCGAATTGGAGCCGCATTCTTTAACGGCCATTGAAATTAACCAATAACCGGAGACCTCAATCAAAATGACGAAACTGCACGCGTCCATTATTGTGACGTACAAATGCAATGCCCGCTGTAATATGTGCGAAGTTTGGAAATATCCGACCCGGACCGAGGATGAGATCACCCTGGACGTTATCCGAAAATTGCCCAACCTGTTTTTTGCCAATGTCACCGGAGGCGAGCCGTTTATCCGGCCTGATCTCCCGCTGATCATCCGCGAGTTGCGTAAAAAAGCCAAGCGGATCGTCATCAGCACCAATGGGTATTTTACGGAAAAAATCCTCGCCCTTTGTTCCCAATATCCCGACCTGGGTATTCGGATCAGCATTGAAGGGTTGCCGAAGAGCAATGATGATATACGTCAATTTTGACAAGACCCTCAGAACCTTGATGCTGTTGCGTGAGAAGGGGATGAAAGACATTGGTTTTGGCATGACGGTGCAGGACCGTAATGCGGCAGACCTGCCGTTTCTTTATGAAATAGCCGCTTCCCTGGGGTATGAATTTGCCACCGCCACCCTCCATAATTCCCATTACTTTCACAAATGGGACAACGTTATTCATGACCCGGAGAAAGTCGCGGTTGAGTTCAAAAAAATCATCGGCAAAATGTTGCAATCCAATAGCCCCAAAACGTGGTTCCGCGCCTATTTCAATTCGGGATTGATCCGGTATATGCATAACCAACCCCGTTTATTGCCATGTGAAATGGGGCAGGACGGTTTTTTTGTGGATCCGCTGGGAGATGTTTTGGCTTGCAATGGAATGGATAAAAAATACAGCATGGGAAATTTAAAGCACCAATCTTGGGAAGAAATATGGACGGGCGAAAAGGCGCAAGAAGTGCGGCGCATGGTGAACCAGTGCCCGAAAAATTGCTGGATGATCGGCAGCGCGGCACCGGCCATCCGGCATCATCCCCTGAAACCCATTTTATGGGTGGCCAAAAACAAAATGAGAATGGCCCTCAAAAATGATATTGCCCTATGAAAAAAACCTATAAAATCGGCGTATTGGGGCTTCGCGGGATCCCCCAAGTCATGGGGGGGATTGAAACGCATTGTGAAAACCTTTATCCGCTGCTTAATCAAAAAGATATTGAAATAATACTTTTTGCCAGAAAGCCTTATGTCAATCCGCGGTTCAAAGAATATAAAGGGGTCAAATTATATGTTCTTCCCTGCATAAAAAACAAATATCTGGAAACCTATTTCCATACCTTGTTGGGCGTATGGGTTGCTTGGCTGCAAAGCATTGATTTGCTGCATATTCATGCAATCGGGCCGGGGATGTTTGTTCCACTGGCCAGGCTGCTGGGAATGAAAGTGGTGTTCACGCATCATGGTTTTGATTATCAGAGGAAAAAATGGAACCGCTTGGCTAAATGGATCCTTAAGGCAGGCGAATTTTTGGCTTGCACCTGCGCCCATTCCGTTATTGCGGTAGCGGATTATATCGGGGAATCCATTCAAGTTCGTTTTAAGCGCCAGGTGCACTGCCTGCCCAATGGAGTGGCCGCGCCCTCGGGCCAATATGCACCCGAAATTCTTGCGAAATACGGGTTAACGAAGAATAAATACATATTTGCTTTGGGAAGATTTGTCCCGGAGAAAGGCTTTCATGACCTCGTCCAAGCTTACGGAAAATTATTATCCTTGGATGAAAAAATGCGCGGAATCAAATTGGTCATTGCGGGCCGGGCGGATCACCATGATCAGTATAGCAAAACTCTGCTGGATTTTGCCGATGAAAATATAATTTTTACCGATTTTACATCCGGCGCGGCGCTGCATGCCATTTTCAGCCAAGCCAGGCTTTTTGTAATACCTTCTTACCATGAAGGGCTGCCCCTGGCTTTATTGGAGGCCCTTAGCTTTGGCATCTCTTCCCTGGCTTCGGATATTCCCGCCCATCTTGAGATTCACCTTGATCGCGAGCGGTATTTTAAGCCGGGAGATATCAATACTTTAATAAAAAAAATGAAAAAATATTGTTTTAAAACAAACAGCGCCCAGCAGAAAAGTAAAGGGCTGCGCTTGATAAAAAGCAGATATAATTGGGGAAAAAATGCGGAACAAACATATTCCATCTATAAACGGCTTTTACGCTGAACGGGAAAAATTGTGTCCCCAAAAAACTAGAAAAAAACTTGCTTAGCAACAGAAAATCATGGTAACATTCGACGAATTTTTTGGGCCTACGGAAGGCCGTTTTTTTTATTTTTCGTGGCGCCTTTCAAACCAATATCAAAAAAATTATAAAATATAAGGAAGGGGTTTAAAAAGTATGGCGACAAAAGCAGCAAAAACAAAGTTTGTGTACTTCTTCGGCAATGGCAAAGCCGAAGGCAATGGTACGATGAAGGATTTGCTCGGCGGCAAGGGTGCCGGCTTGGCGGAAATGACCAATGCCGGGGTGCCGGTGCCCGCCGGTTTCACCATTACCACCGATACCTGCCGCAGCTACTATGCCAACAACCGCAAGATTCCCGCGGGTTTGGACGCGGAGATCAAGATTCACCTGGCCAAGCTGGAAAAGGCCATGGGCAAGAAGTTCGGAGATCCCAAGAATCCGCTTTTGGTGTCGGTGCGTTCGGGTTCGAAGTTTTCCATGCCCGGCATGATGGACACCATTTTGAACCTGGGCTTGAACGACGTGACGGTCCAGGGCATGGCCAAAGGGACTGAAAACGATCGTTTTGCATATGACAGCTACCGCCGTTTCATTCATATGTACTCCAACGTGGTTTTGGACATTGAAAAAGATATTTTTGAAAAAGCCTTGACCGCGAAGAAAGCCGAAGTTGGGGTCAAGCTTGATACCGAGTTGTCGACTGACCATTTGAAGGCCTTGATCGTGACCTACAAAGAAATTGTCCGCCGCGAAGCCAAAACGGACTTCCCGCAGGATCCTATGTCCCAGTTGACCGGCGCCCGCGATGCGGTGTTCCGTTCCTGGAATAATGACCGCGCGATCTACTACCGCAAAATGAATGATATTTCGGACAGCTTGGGAACCGCCGTCAATGTGCAGGCCATGGTGTTCGGCAACATGGGCGATGATTCCGGCACGGGTGTGGGATTTACCCGCAACCCTTCGACCGGCGAGAACGTGTTCTACGGCGAATATTTGACCAACGCCCAAGGCGAAGACGTGGTCGCCGGCGTGCGCACGCCCCAGCCGATCTCCAAATTGGAAAAAGAGATGCCCGCCGTGTTCAAACAATTGCACGGCATCACCAAGCGCCTGGAAAAGCATTATCGCGACATTCAGGACTTTGAGTTCACCATTGAAAAAGGCAAATTGTTCATGCTCCAGACCCGCAACGGCAAGCGTACGGCTGCCGCGGCCATCCGCATTGCGGTGGAAATGGTTAAAGAAGGCGTGATTTCAAAAGAAGAAGCTGTCATGCGCGTGGCTCCGGCTCAGCTGGACCAGCTCTTGCACCCCATTATTGATCCCAAGGCCCAGGTAACCCTGTTGGCCAAAGGCCTGCCGGCATCGCCGGGTGCGGCTTCGGGTAAATGTGTTTTCACGGCCGAGGAAGCAGTCCGCTGGGCCGAAGAAATGGACGAACAAGTGATCTTGGTCCGCGAAGAAACTTGCCCGGATGACATCCACGGCATGGAAGTGGCCCAGGGGATCTTGACAGCGCGCGGCGGCATGACCAGCCACGCGGCCGTGGTTGCGCGCGGCATGGGCAAGTGCTGCGTGGCCGGTTGTGAAGACATTCACATCTTGGAAGACGGCAAGTCCTTCAAGGTGAAGGATAAGGTTTTCAAGGAAGGCGATTGGATCACCCTGGACGGCGGTACGGGACGTTTGTTGGAAGGCAAAGTGGCTACCATTGATGCCGAATTGTCCGGTGATTTCGGTGTATTCATGACCTGGGCGGATGCTTACCGCACATTGAAAGTCCGCTCAAACTCGGATATTCCCCGCGACGCCATCAAGGCCCGCGAATTCGGCGCCGAAGGCATCGGCCTTTGCCGCACGGAGCACATGTTCTTCGCCGAAGACCGTCTGCCGCTTATGCAGGCCATGATTTTGGCTAAAGACGAAGCCGGCCGCCGCGAAGCGTTGGCCAAGTTGTTGCCCATGCAGCAAGCGGATTTCAAGGGCTTGTTTGACAGCATGAAAGGATTCCCGGTGACCATCCGCTTGCTGGATCCGCCGTTGCATGAGTTCCTGCCCAAACGCGAAGAGTTGATGGTGGAAATTGCCAAGTTGGAAGTCACCAACCCCAACGCGCCGGAGATGGCGGAAAAGAAGAAGCTCTTGGCACGCGTTCAGGAGCTGCATGAATTGAACCCGATGTTGGGTCTGCGCGGTTGCCGCTTGGGCATCACGTATCCCGAGATCACGGAAATGCAGATCCGCGCCATTGCCGAAGCCACGGCTGCCTGCATTGCCGAAGGCAACAAGGTGATCCCCGAGATCATGATTCCCTTGGTCGGCAACGTGAAGGAATTGAAAGACCAGAAGACCTTGGCCGAGAAGGTGCTGGCCGAAGTCATGAAGGAAAAAGGCAATAAATTCAAATACATGATCGGCACCATGATCGAGTTGCCCCGTGCCGCCGTGACCGCCGACGAGATTGCCACGGAAGCGGAGTTCTTCTCATTCGGCACGAACGACTTGACCCAGACCACCTTGGGCTTCTCGCGCGATGATGCGGGCAAGTTCACCAAAGTGTACATGGACAAGAAAATCTTCGACAAGGATCCTTTCCAGACCTTGGATACGGTGGGCGTTGGCCAGTTGATCAAGATGGCCGTGGAGAAGGGCAAAGCCACGCGTCCGGGGATCAAGTTGGGCATTTGCGGCGAGCACGGCGGTGATCCGGCTTCGGTGGTGTTCTGCCACAATGCCGGTTTGGCGTATGTTTCCTGCTCGCCCTACCGCGTTCCGATCGCCCGTTTGGCCGCGGCCCAGGCTGCCATTGAAGCCAAAGCCAGCCAAAAGGGTGCCAAGAAAACGGCGAAGAAAACCGTGAAGAAAGCCGCGAAAAAGAAGAGGTAGAGACGCAAAATTTTGCATCTCCGCATAGATAAAAAAACGCCTTGGGATTAATTTCCCAAGGCGTTTTTTTAGAAAAATCCGGCGGTTAAAATTCGAAAACCACTTCACCGGCGAAACCGTTATTGGCCAAGCCCGGGCCGTAAAGTTCTTTGGTTATCTGATAAGCGGCTTTGACGATCCAGCCGTCAAAGGGCGAATAGCGCAAGCCGGCGGATACGGATTCCCGATAGCCTTTCCGGGTGGGATCCTCTTTCCAAGGATCAAAATGTTCATACCGGAAAACCGGCTGGAGAAATTTTATGTATTCCGTATTTTTCAATACCGTATACCCGGCCGAGACATACCCTGAAAATTGGGTAACGGTGTCGTATACGGGTGTGCCGAATTTTAATTGCCCGTACTCAGCCACGAGGGTGATATCCCGCCAATCCAGCAAAAAATGGCCGAAGATATATTGGGCCGTATATCTGGAAGCTTCATCCCATTTGGTTTCCATGTACGAGCCGCCGAATTCGCAGTCTTTCCAGGGCGATAAAGCCTGGTGGTTAGGGGTTTTTCATTGTTGTTGTCGGTTGATTGGCGGCCCGTGTCATGGAAGTATTCATACATATAACCATTGGCATTCGGGACTACCGTGGTGGCCGGGCAAATGCCGGGGCCATTGGCAACGGAAACATCCAGAAATATTTTCCCCGTGGGTGAGAACAGCGTCATGGGTATTTGGCTGTAAGCGAACAACCCGGAATCCCACCAACCCGTATAACGGATGACGTTCAAATGCAAAAAAGGCGGGATGGTAAAAAGTTTGTACTTGGAGGTGGGATAATACGTTTTCTCCTGCATGCCGATCAGTCCGAAATCGCGCCCCATTGAAATGCCCAGGTATTCAATGGGCTGCCAGAGTCCCCGGAGTTTGCAGATTTTTAAGCCGGTGGCGGTGCCGGCACTGCCGCTGCCGCCGCCTTTGTACGATTCAAATTCAGCTTCAACTTTTAAATTTTTATTAATTTTTGAGGATAAGTCAATGTATCCGCTGTAGGGAATAATATTGCTGCGCCCAACGTCGGCGCTTCCCTGGTCGGCATATTTGCCCAAAGCTTGGTTTTCATAATTCCAATATTGAATGGAAAGGTACACGTGGGTTTCCAGCGTGCTGGATGAAAAACCGTAAGGCGCGCTAAAAAGCAAAAGTTCCGTAGACTCAGTAGATGCGGATGAATTTGCATTTGCAGGCGATTTTGCATCTGAAACCGGCGGGGTGTTGGGATTTTCATTTTCCGCCAGTACCAACACGGGCAGGGTAAAAAACAACAGCAGTCCACAGCACAACTAGGTTCGTTTCAATTTATTCCCCCCTTTTTTTGAGTAAAACAGTTTGGCTGACACAAGTACACTTAATTTTATTGGTTTTTTACTCCTTTCCCATAATTCCTACCTATTTGTAGGAATTGCGCGCGATAGTATATACGTTTGGTATACTATATCATTGCGGTAAATTTTTCAATGACTTTAAGAAAGGATAGGCATTGCCTGCGGAGTTATATTTTTTAAAGCATGGGTGGGACTTGGCGAACCACTGAGGGGGATGTCTTGGACGGCGTGGGTTTAATTTGGGGTTTGGCAGGAGCGGTTGAGTCGGCGTTGGGATCATCCGAAAGGCCCGAGTCATCCGGTTGTTCACTATCGCGTTCTTCCGCATCCAGGTTTTTGCCTTGCAAGGCAGTTTTTTTGATTTTTTGTGCAGCCGCGGCCAAGGTGTTGGTCTGCATATCCGCCATATCCGGGGAGAGATTAAGATTTATATTGGTAAGTGAATTTAAATCGGATTCGGCCAGGTGCAGGTCGCAATGCTTGGTGGGCGCAGTGCCTACGGCAAAAACACCGTAATCCGTAAATCTTCCGCATTCGGCATTGGCCAATAAGCCCGATGACCGGCAAAAGGCAATGTTTATAACCGTATTTGGTTTTTCAAAATTTTTAGGCGCCCGGTCGGCATAAATTTTCAACATCAGACGCCCCCAGATTGGGGCCGCCACCATGCCTCCGGTGATGCCGCGTCCCAGGCTGCGGTGCGAATCCAAACCCAGCCAGACGCCGGCCACATAGTCCGGGGTAAAGCCGATAAACCAGGCATCGGTATAATCGTTGGTGGTGCCGGTTTTGCCCGCAGCCGGAGGCTTAAATCCCATCCGCCGGACCGGATATCCCGTGCCGGCATTGATGACATTTTGCATGACATCGGTCAGGATATAGGCCGTGGTTTCATCCAAGCCTTCTTGTTTAAACGAGGCATTTTCTTCCAAAAGCGCGCCCTCGGCATCTTCCACCCGCACAATGCTGATGGGCTCGGCGTGGATTCCGTGATTGGCCAAGGTGCCGTAAGCCGAGACCAATTCCAACAGGTTGACTTCCGAAGCCCCCAGGGCCAGGGTGAGATAAGGGTTGAGGGTGGAGGCGATGCCCATGCGGTGGGCGGTTTCGACAACATTGTCTATGCCCACCTTATCCAGCAATTTGACGCTGACAATGTTGCGCGAGTGGGTAAGCGCGCTGCGCAAGCAGGTCATGCCCTCGAATTTGCTCGAAAAGTTTTCCGGTTTCCAGACATGACCTTGTTCATTTTTGAAAACCACGGGAGCATCCAGCACCAAATCAGCTTGGGTAAATCCTTTGGCAAAGGCCGTGGCATAGATGAAGGGTTTAAACGCCGAACCGGGCTGCCGCTGGGCTTGGACGGCGCGGTTGAATTTGCTCTCTTGAAAATTCCGCCCTCCGATCATGGCCCGGATCTCGCCCGAGGCTGGGTCTGAGATCACCAGTGCGCATTGCAGGGTTTCAGGAATATGCCCGGCAGCTTTAGGCATGCGGGGAAGAATGATCTTCTCAGCTTCGATTACGCCTTCGTTCATGCTGTCCTGCGCCATTTGCTGGATGGACATATCCAGCGTGGTATATACTTTTAATCCGCCTTTGTAGAGGGCATTGCTGCCGTAGCGGTCTTCCAGCTGGCGGCGGATGTACTCCACGAAATAAGGCGCCTGCGAAACTTCCACCGAGGCCAATTGAATGGGTTTGGCCTTGGCGGCTTCGGCTTCCTGGGGTGAAATAAAACCCAAGCGCTGCATTTGCGCTAAAACGAGGTTGCGGCGTTTGGTGGTGCGCTCCGCATTGCGGTAGGGATTGTAGGTGTTTGGGGCGCGGGGAAGCCCGGCTAAAAGCGCGCATTCGGACAAATCCAAATCCTGAATATGCTTGCCGAAGTAAGCCCGGGACGCGGATTCGACACCGTAGGCGCCATTGCCGAAATAAATTTGATTTAAGTACATTTCCAGGATTTCTTTTTTGGTGTACGTCCGCTCGATTTGCAGGGCCAGGATGATTTCCTTGATTTTCCGTTCAATGGTCTTACGGCGGGTTAAAAACATATTGCGCGCCAACTGCTGGGTAATGGTCGAGCCGCCCTGTTGGTAGCGCTTGTGCAGGACATTGACCATGACCGAGCGCACAATCCCCGAAAGTTGGATGCCGAAATGTTGATAGAAACTGTTGTCTTCAATGGCAATAACGGCTTTTTGCAAATGATCCGGCACATTTTCCAGGTGGATCAAAGTGCGCTGTTCGGTAAACAACTCCGTAATCAGCTGTCCTTTATAATCATACATTTTGGTGGTCAAAGAGGGTTGGAAGGCTTTTAAATCCGAGGCCAGAGGCATTTCGCCCATGAATGTAATCAAAGCGCCGAAGCCTGCTCCGGAAACCAGCGAAACCGCCAGGCAAAAAATAAAGAAAACCATCCGGCGCCAGGTCCAAAAAGGTACTTTGGCAACCGGCGGTAAATTGGCGGAATTGTCTTTAGTCGGCAATGAAAAAGGCAAGTCTTCCTGCATGCAAAGGGAAATCCTCTCAAAAAATCGTGTGAGGAGCATTGTACCATAGTCCGCATATTTTTCCATTGCGTTTTTCCGGGGCAAGATGCTAGAGTAAGCGGGTTTTGGAACTATAACTGTGTTGTTAAGGGTATTTTGTCATTTCGAGGAGCTTTACGACGAGAAACCTGAATTAGATTTCTCGCTGCGCTCGAAATGACAATCATTTTCCAAAATGCAGTTGTCATAGTAGGTATGGAATTAAAAAATTCGGAGTGTGAACGCAGTGTCGAATGCAGCTACCCAAGATGCTATTTGCCGCGGCTGCGCCAATGTCATCAGCGCGGAAGATTTAACCGCCAAACTCAAGCAAGAGCGTCCTTTATTGGTCAAGTACGGGGCGGACCCGTCGGCTCCGGATTTGCATTTGGGGCATGCGGTGGTATTGCGCAAATTGCGGCAGTTGCAGGAATTGGGGCATACGGTCCAGTTTTTAATCGGGGATTTTACGGGCATGATCGGCGATCCGACCGGCCGCAGCCTTACCCGTCCGCCCCTGACGCGGGAACAAATTCTCGCCAATGCCCAAACCTATCAAAATCAAGTATTTAAAATCCTCATGCCCGAGCGGACCCAGGTGGTGTTTAACAACACATGGTGCGGCCCCATGGCGTTTGCGGACATTATCCGGTTATCCGCGCGCTACACCGTGGCCCGCATCCTGGAGCGGGATGATTTTGAAAAACGTTACCGCGAAGGCCGACCCATCGGATTGCATGAGCTTTTATACCCGTTAATTCAAGGGTATGATTCCGTGGTATTGAAATCAGACATTGAAATGTGCGGCACGGACCAAATTTTCAATTGTTTGGTGGCGCGCGCCCTGCAGCAGGATTACGGGCAGGAACCGGAAGTCATTTTGGCCATGCCCCTGCTGGAAGGCTTGGACGGCGTGAATAAAATGTCCAAAAGCCTGGGAAATTACGTGGGTATCACCGAGGCCCCCAAGGATATGTACGGCAAGCTTATGAGTTTGCCGGATGCCATGATGATGAAGTATTTTTCCCTTTTAACCGCGATTTCAGATGCGGAATTGGACACGCTGAAACGTGATTTGGAATCGGGTGCTTTGCACCCGCGGACAGTTAAGGCGCGGTTGGCTTTTACCATTGTGGAGCAATTTCATTCGACTGCGGATGCGCAAGCAGCGGCGGATGAATTTGACCGGGTTTTCCGGGACCGTCAAACTCCAAGCGAAATACCGGAATTTACGCTGGATTTACCATTAACCGAGGGCAGGATTTGGGCCTTAAAGTTAACGCATTGGGCGCTTCAAAAAATACCCAAAGATAAAAACATTAAATTAAGAGATTCCAATAGTGCTGCGCAAGAATATATAAAACAAGGTGCGGTGAAGGTGAATGACGAACCGATTAAGGATTTTCATGATATGATCCCGATAAAAGACGGTGATATTATTAAGATTGGGAAACGGGTATTTATCAAAATTATTCTCCATGGGTAGAGACGCAAAATTTTGCGTCTCTACAATAATTTGTGTGCCTATGAATTAAATTTATCCTTGTATTTTCGATGTATTTCAGACTAAAAAAAAGCTACAAAAACATTTAGTTGAAACTTGACAAAATATTTGGTAGTGATATAATTTAATTCGAGATTTTTTATATGTTTAATGAAAGTTTTTTTTAGGCCGAAGGTCGGATATTTTAAAAATCCAGACCAGAGAGGTTTCTATCATGAAAGAGAAATTAATCGGTATCGGTGCAGCGGCAAAATTAAGTGGTTTATCCGAGAGGACGCTCCGCTATTGGGAAAGTTTGGGATTAATTGCACCCGTACG
>JAGVPM010000036.1 GCA_020052235.1 Candidatus Goldiibacteriota bacterium | reverse complement strand
TGGTGTTTTTGGTTCATGAGCACCACCTCCGTTTGGGTTGGTGCCATCATGCCAGATTATCCGTTTTGCCTCAAGATGCGGTTATTTTGACGCTTACCACGTTTGGAAATAGCGGGCGAAACAAAAGATTGGGGCGGGATGGCCAATTTTTTACCGGAACTTGAAAAGCAGTTTGAGCAATTCAGCATGTACATTATGCAATCTGAAAAAAATAAGGAAGGTGATGAATCATGCATTCATTAGTCGTGGAAGATGATTTGACGTCGCGGAGAGTTTTGCAGCGTTTTTTGTCGGATTTTGGAGCCTGCGAAGTGGCGGTGACCGGAGTGGAAGCGGTGGAAGCGTTTCGTTTGTCCTTGGAGGAAAATAAACAATATGATTTGGTTTGCTTGGATATCCGCTTGCCGGAAATGGACGGTCAGAAAGTATTGAAGGAAATTCGGCGTATGGAAAATGAAAAAGGCATTTTGGGATTGGACGGAGCCAAAGTCATCATGACCACCGCATTGAATGATTCACGGAATGTTATTCCGGCATTTCGTTCCCAGTGCGATGCATACTTGGTCAAACCGTTTGACCGCCAAAAATTGGTGCGGGAATTACAAGCGCTGGGGCTGACTTCAGCTGCGGTGTAATTTATACATTAAATAAAAATTCCACCACGTCGCCTTCTTGCATGACATAATCGCGGCCTTCCTGGCGCAACAAGCCTTTATCGCGCGCCTCTTTTACGCCGCCTGTGCGTACAAAGTCGCCATAGGACACGATGTTGGCACGTATAAAACCACGCTCGAAATCCGTATGGATCACCCCCGCTGCTTGGGGCGCGGTATCGCCTTGCCGTATGGTCCAAGCCCTGGTTTCTTTCGGTCCGGTGGTCAGATAGGTCCGGAGTCCCAATAATGAAAAACATTTTTTAGCCACCACATCCAGACCGGATTCGGCGATACTAAGTTCTTTTAAAAATTCGATTTTCTCCGCCTTATCCAATTTCGATATTTCTTCTTCGATTTTGGCGCAAATCACGGCAAAAGCATCGCGGTGTTCGGCGGCATATCGCTCTACGGTTTGGACATGATCACTGGCTTGGCCCAGCATGTTCTCGCTGATATTCGCAACATAAATAACCCGTTTGGCGGTTAAAAAATTAAAACTTTTTAACCAAAGGTTTTCGGCTTCCGAAACTTCAACCTTGCGAGCCGGTTGGTTATTTTCCAGTGTGGTTTTAATCCGTTCCAGCAAATTGAATTTTTCTTTAGCTTCGGCATCGCCTTTTTTAGCGTATTTTTCAAGTCCGCCGAGTAATTTTTCGGCTAATTCCAGATCGGCCAAAATTAATTCGGTGTTGATGATGTCGATGTCATCCAAAGGGTTGATTTTCCCGCTCACGTGCGTTATGTTGGAATCTTCGAAACAACGAACCACGTGGGTGATGACCGAAACTTCACGGATGTGGGACAGGAATTTATTGCCCAGCCCTTCGCCTTTGGAAGCACCCTTCACCAAGCCGGCAATATCCACAAAGGTAATGGCGGCGGGAATGATTTTTTGCGAATCGCTCATTTTTGCCAAAATATCCAAACGCGAATCAGGAATGGATACAATGCCGGTGTTGGGCTCGATGGTACAAAAAGGATAGTTTTGAGCTTCAGCTTGACAATTGGTAATGGCATTAAAAAAAGTGGATTTTCCAACGTTGGGTAGTCCTACAATGCCTACGGATAAAGCCATGATATCACTCCTTCAGTAACTTTAACTCGCTGCCTGAGTATGATTAAATGTGTAGAGAATATCGGCGAGCACTATACACTTTTTTGGGTTTAAAATCCAAAATTTTATATTTTTTTCTGTAGGGAACGGTTTAAAACCGTTCCCTACAATCCGATGCCTTGCGGATTGCCACACAGGGGTTTATCCTTCGGCGTCCATCGTCTTTAGTTTTTCTTCATACTCAGCTGATTTGGTTTCGTATTCGCGTGTGGCCTGTTCAAGTTTCGCATAGAGAAAATCCAGTTGTTGTTGCAAGTCTTTGTTTTGTTTGGGCAATTCAGCCAATGGCTGGACTTGGCCGTTCATGGCAGCGTCAACCAGCAGCTGGTTGTTAATCGCCAGTTTACTTTCAACTCCCTCGACGCTTTTTTCCAATTCTTTCATTTTGGCTTCAAGGGGTTTCAGGGTTTTGGATTTTTCCTGAACCAAGGCGGCCTTTAATTTGCGCAGATCTTTTTTGCGCCCCACCTCGGGCTCGGAAGTTTCTTCATCCGATTCCGGGGCAGTGTGCGTTTGGATCACGAGTTGACTGCGTATTTTTAAGTCGCGATTTCCAGTTTCGTCCAGATCCCAACCGATTTCATTCAGGTAGTCTTGATAACTGCCCATGTAGGTAAAAGCTTGATTTTGATCGAAAACCACGAATTTATTGGCTGCGGCATGCAAAATCATTTCGTCGTGAGTGACAATAATGACGGAACCATCAAAAATTTCAATGGCGTTTAACAGAGACTCGCAGGATTCCATGTCCAAGTGATGGGTAGGTTCGTCAAGTAAAAGTAAATGGGCTGGAGAGAGAAGCAGTTTACCCAATAAAACCCGGCTGCGTTCACCCCCGGAAAGAATGGAAATTTTTTTCAAAGCCATATCGCCGGAGAACATAACTGCACCGCAGATATCGCGCACTTTTTGCCGAGTGCAAGTTTGATCCGCGGATTGAATTTCTTCTTCAATGGTTTTTTCGGGATCCAAGCGGTCGATGTTGGTTTGACCAAAATAAGCAATGTCCAATTTTGGATGTTGTTTAACAATGCCACTGCTGGGATCCAACTCACGGGCCAGCAGTTTTAACAATGTGGATTTGCCTTTTCCGTTTTTCCCGATGACCGCGATCCGGTCGCTTTTTCCGACCAGCAGATTAAGGTTTTCCATGAGGAGGGGAGCTTGGCCGGAATAAGAAAATGTTAAATTGTGCGTTTCCAACATGGTTTTAGCCGGGAATTCTTCGCTGTGAAATTCGAAATCCAGGGTTTCTATTTTATCCAATTTTTCCAAACGTTGGGCTTTTTGGAGGGTTTTGATGCGTGATTGAACCAAACTGGCCAAACGCGCCTTAGCCCTAAAACGGCTGATGAATAATTCCACTTCTTTGCGTTTTTTTTCATCATTCATGCGCGTTTTTTCGTAAATTTCCTCATCTTGAAGGATTTGTTGATAATATTTGTCCGTGGTTCCTTCAAGTTTGCGGATTTTATACCGATGAATACCCATAGTATGAGTAATCACGCTATCCATAAAATTGCGGTCGTGGGTGATTAAAATCATTTCACCCTTCCAGGCATTTAAAAATTTAATCAGCCAACGGATGGAAACAATATCCAGGTAATTGGTTGGTTCGTCTAAAAGCAGCAGGTCGGGATTGGAGACCAGGACTTTGGCCAAGTTCAAACGAACTTGAAACCCTCCGGAAAATTCTGAAGGCGGCCGGTCCATATCCGGCTCGGTGAAGCCCAACCCGAAGAGGATTTTTTCGACTTTCCAGCTGTCGTGAGTTTGATCCTCGGGCAACCCCAGACAGGCTTCTTCCAAAACCGTGGGTTGGGTGAAACGGATATGTTGCTCCAAGTGTCCGATGGTGTAATGTTTGGGAATGACGACTTCGCCCGCATCCGGTTCTTCTTGTCCCAGAAGAATGCGGAACAAGGTGGATTTGCCGTGCCCATTGCGTCCGACCAAACCGACCCGGTCTTTGGCGTTTAAATTGAAACTGGCATTTTCCAGCAGGGTTTGAACCCCGTAGGTTTTGGTTAAGTTGGATACTTTGATCATGATATGATTAGTAAGCCTTTTCAAAAAAATAACGGGATGCTTCTGACGCGGTATGGGGTGAAAATTATTTCCGGTCTGGGATTGACCAGGGCCGATATTCGCTTTGTCAGAAGCATGGAACCGAAAAAAATAAAAACGCGTTATTGTAGGCTAGTCGGGCGGTTGTGTCAAAGAATTTAGTGTCGGCTGAACCGATAATCGCTTGCGAAACCAGGCCGGCTCACGTACAATATTTTCATTATTGACCGGATTCTTTAGGAGGAATGGGATGAAATACATCAAAGCATTTAACGTAATACCCACCATGCCGGAAAAATTAAAGCCTTTACAGGAATTGGCGAGCAACTTTTGGTGGGGGTGGAATGCGGATGCCTTCAATGTTTTTCGGCACATCCATCCGGACCAGTGGACGGCCGTTGGTCACAATCCAGTCAAATTTTTAAGCCAGGTATCACAGGAGCGCCTCCAGGAATTAAGCCAAGATGAAGGCTTTTTGTTCAATTTAAGCCGTGTGTTGGAAGCGTGCCGCGGGTATATGAATCGCAAAAGTTGGTTTCAAACCCGTTGGCCCAATGCGCAGAGTTTTTTGGTGGCTTATTTTTCAGCGGAGTTTGGGATTAACGAAGGGTTGCCTATGTACGCCGGTGGTTTAGGCGTTTTAGCCGGAGATCATTTGAAATCAGCCAGTGATTTGGGCGTGCCCTTGGTGGGAGTGGGTTTGGCCTACAGCAAAGGTTACTTTCGCCAATATTTAAATCAGGATGGCTGGCAACAAGAACGCTATGTTGAGAATGATTTTTATAATATGCCCATGACACTTATGCGGGACGGAGTCGGAGATGTCATGGCCGTGGATGTTGAATTGCCGGGCCGCGTTGTGACCTCCCAAATTTGGAAAGTTCAAGTAGGCCGTGTGCCGTTGTACCTGTTGGACACGAATTTGCCTCAAAATACACCGGAAGATCGTAATATCACAGCCCAATTGTATGTGGGTAATGCCGAGATTAGACTGCAACAGGAGATCGTTCTGGGAATCGGCGGCTATCGTGCACTGGTTAAAATGGGACTTCAGCCGACCATTACCCATATGAATGAGGGGCATTCGGCTTTTTTAGCTTTGGAACGTATTGCCCAGCATATGGATAAGGACCGAATGAGCTATAAGGAAGCCAAGGAATTGGTGGCAGCCAGCAGTTTATTTACCACCCATACCCCCGTGTCGGCCGGCAACGAAGTGGTTTCCAATGATATGGTTGAGCGTTATTTGTCGAATTATTACCGGAAATTCGGGATGAGTTCTGAGGAATTTTATGGTTTGGGCCGCATCAATGAAACCGATCCGCACGAACCGTTCGGTATGACGGTGCTGGCCTTGAAAATGTCTTCGCGCGCCAACGGGGTTGCCAAATTGCACGGGGTGGTTTCCCGTAAAATGTGGCGCGGCATTTGGCCGCAATTTCCGGAAAGCGAAATTCCCATTGATCATATCACCAACGGGGTGCATGTGAATTCTTGGATTTCCATGGAAATGTCGGAATTGTTTGACCGGTATTTGGGGCCGCGTTGGCTGGAAGAACCGGGTGATCAGAAAATTTGGGAGCGAATTTCAGAAATTCCCTCGGCTGAATTGTGGCGCACGCATGAGCGGCGGCGCGAACGCATGGTGGGCTATGTACGCCGGCGCCTGCGCCGTCAGTTACAGGAACGCGGATGTCCTCACGAGGAATACGAAATGGCGGATCAGGTTCTGGATCCGGATGCATTGACCATCGGGTTTGCCCGCCGGTTTGCCACCTATAAACGCGCGACGCTTTTATTTAAAGATTTAGACCGCCTAACTAAACTTGTAACAGATAAAAATCATCCCGTGCAAATCATTTTCGCCGGGAAAGCTCATCCGCATGACGATCCGGGAAAACGTTTAATTCAGGAGGTGGAGCGCATCTCCAGGCGGGCGGATTTGCGCAGGCATATCGTATTCCTGGAAGACTACGATCTAAATTGCGCACATTACCTGGTCCAAGGCGTGGATGTATGGCTGAATACACCCCGGCGTCCCATGGAAGCTTCGGGCACATCGGGCATGAAAGCCGTGTTCAACGGTGCCATTAATCTTTCGATTTTAGACGGATGGTGGGACGAAGGGTACAATGGCAAAAACGGCTGGGCCATCGGCCGCGGGGAAGATTACACCGACACTGAGTATCAAGATCTGATTGAAAGTTCCGCTTTGTTCCGGATTTTGGAAAATGAAGTAGTGCGGCTGTTTTACCTGCGCGGACCGGATGATATTCCGGAACATTGGGTCAAGTTGATGAAGCAATCCATGACCACTCTGGGTCCGGTATTCAATACTAACCGCATGGTCACGGAATACACGGAAAAGTTTTATATGCCCCTGACCCTGCGGCGTGATACCTTGGCTGCCCGTCAATTCGAGGGCATCCGCGAGCTTGCAACCTGGAAAGCTAAAGTCCGGGAAGCTTGGAGCGGGGTTAAAGTTGAAACAGTGATTGTGGAACCCAAACATGAATGGTCGGTTGGAGCCAAACTGCCGGTTCAAGCGACAATTATATTAGGACGGTTAACGCCCAAGGAAGTTAGGGTGGAGATCTATTTTGGTCAAATTGACGGTAATCAAAATTTATACAACACACAGACCGTTGCTATGACCCCTGAAGACGGGCAACAAGGCGGACGAGTTCTTTTTAAAGGCGAGATTCCCTGCGGTTCCACAGGGCAACATGGGTTAACGGTGCGTGTTTTGCCGGCTCATCCGAATTTGGCGCAACGTACGGAAACTAATTTAATCACCTGGAGTGAATGATTTGTAATAATCATGTTGGAAAAGGCTTGGGAATTGTAAGTTAAAGTTATTAAAGGAGGCATGATATGGGGCGATTGTTCGTGTGTGGAGTTTGCGGTCATGTGGCATTTGGCACTGCGCCGGAGTTTTGTCCGGTTTGTCATTCACCCAAAGATAAATTCGCAGAAAATGCCGAAGCCATTAAACCGGCTGAAAAAGAAGGGAAGGAAAAGCATGTTCCGGTGGTGGCTGTTACCAAGGGTTGTGGCTTAATTCCAGGTGCTTGTCAAGATGTGCACATTAAGGTTGGTTCCATTCCTCATCCAATGACCGCCGAGCATTCAATTCAATGGATTGATGTATATTTGAATAAAATTTACGTCGCGCGTTATATGCTTACACCGGCTTCCTTGCAAGCTGCGGTCAGTGTGCATTTCAAGACTGATCAACAAGGGACCGTGACCGTGATAGAACATTGCAACTTGCATGGTACTTGGTCGGTCGAAGCGGTTTTGTAATTTGTATCAGATCACGAGGCGGATGAAGCTGTGGCTTCACCCGCCTTTTTTTCATCTGGCTCTCAGGATGTTCGGACAGAGGATTGCGGCGGAACGAGGGTTAGATAGCGGCTAATGCTTGATTCTGAAAACCGAAAGAATTGGGGGAGAACTTTTGGCAGAGAGGATTTCGATGCGGTTTTATCAAAAAATATCTTTATCGTTTATTGTTCTCTCTTTATTTACCGTAAGTGCGGTTTTTGGGTTTTTATATTATGGGGAAAAAAATGCCTTGATTGCTCAAGCGTACCTCCGGGCCAATCTTTTAGGCAAAGCCATCCAGGTTGCATTAACGGAAATTATTGAAAACCCTTCCATCAATACTTTGGCGCAATTGAGCACCCGGGAAAAGGTTTTGTTGCAGCGATTTATCCGTCAGTTTGGCGAAGAAGACGGGTTCAGTCAAATTTCGATTTTTAACCTTGAACAAGGCGTGGTGATTAATTATGCCGATGCCTACGAATGGGCGCCATTACCTTCGGATAAGGAAACTCTGCGACGTTTGAAGTCGCTGGGTGGAAATGACGTTTTAAACCTGATTGAAAAAACTCCACGCGGACTGACCACTACGGTCATCATCCCATTGAATTATGAGGGGAAGATTTTGGGGTTTGCCAAGGTAAAACTAACATTAAAGGAAACTGTTGAACGCTTGAAAGATAGTCTGCGGTTGAGTTTTATTATTTTAGCGCTGACATTGGTTTTGGTGGTTCTGCTTTCTTTGGTTTTAGGGCGTACGGTCGCGCAACCTGTGGTTAAACTGGTGGCGGGGGTGAAAAAAATTGCGGGCGGAAATTATGATGTTGCGCTTCCGGTTCACGGGCGCGGTGAAATTGCCGAATTGACTGAAGCATTCAATTATATGGTGAATAATTTAAAACGCCTCCAGGCCGAGCGTCAATTGCGGGAAGCATTGAAAGTGGCCGGGGAATTGGGCCGTTCGGTGGCGCATGAGATCCGCAATCCGTTGAATTTGATTTTATTGTCCGTGGAACAATTGCCGCATTTGTTTCAGGGCGGCGAACCCGATAAAAAACGCGCAGAAAAGATGATGGGAACCATTAAATCGGAAATCAACCGCATCAATGGCATTATCCAGAATTTTTTAGAGTATGCGCACACACAAACTTTAGCTAGGTCGGCTGATTCCATCGGAGAATTGCTTCAGTCCACCGCGGCGTTGATTGGACCCCAGGCGGTTAAACAGCGCGTTGAACTTCAAATCGAAATTAAACCGGATTTAGGTTCCGTACCGCATGATCCAAATCAGATGCGGCAGGCTTTGTTGAATTTGGTAGTGAATGCTTTTCAAGCCATGCCCAAGGGCGGAAAGTTGCAGCTTATGGCAGAACGGCAAAAAGACTGGATCCATCTTTTGGTTACAGATCAGGGGGTGGGGATTGCTCCGGAGAATTTGGAAAAAAATTTTGAACCTGATTTTTCAACCAAAGCAGGAGGAAATGGGATTGGTTTGGCTTTGGTTAAACGCATTACGGAACAACATGGGGGCCGGGTGGCGGTGAGCAGCAAGATGGGGCAAGGGTCGCGGTTTTCAATTTGGTTGCCCGTGTTGGATCAGGTTGAGGTAGAGGAGGAACGCTCCCATGCCTAATCAATCCGTACTCATTCTGGATGATTCTTTGCAGCAGGCCGAACTGGTGAGCGATATTTTAAGCCAAGCCGGATATAGAACCACCGCGCTTTCCAACCCTTTGCAGGCCATGGAGGAATTAAAAGGTTCTTTTTTTCATTTGGTTTTAACTGATTTAAGCATGCCGGAAATTTCAGGCATGGAAGTGTTGCGGGAAGCAAAACAAATTTCACCGGAGACTGCGGTCATCATTATGACGGCTTATGGCACGATTGAAAATGCCGTCGAGGCTATTAAAATCGGCGCCAGTGATTATTTAACCAAACCATTTTCCACGGATCAGTTGTTGATTACCGTTGACCGGGTTTTAAAAAGCCAGCAAGTTGTGATGGAAAACCGTTTATTGAAAGAAAGGCTGGAAGTCAGCGGGAAGGATGAATTTGAACTGGTGGGCAATCATGCTTCGATGTTGAAAATCAAAGAATTAATCCACCGGGTGGCCCAGGATTCCAAGACGCCCGTATTGATCACAGGGGAAAGCGGTACGGGAAAGGAATTGGCGGCGCGCGCCATTCACCGGTTGAGTGTCCGGAAAGAAAATCCGTTTATTGCGGTTAATTGCGCGGCGTTGCCTGTAGGGCTGCTGGAAAGTGAACTGTTTGGTCACGAGAAAGGTGCTTTCACCGGAGCGAACACACGGCGTTTGGGGCGGTTTATGCTGGCGGATTCCGGAACGTTATTTCTGGATGAAATCGGAGAAATGGACATCAGCATGCAATCGAAGTTGCTGCGTGTTTTGCAGGAAGGGGAATTCATGATGGTGGGGGGCACCCGGCCGCAACGCGTGGATGTGCGCGTGATTTCCGCCACCAATCGCAACTTGTTGCAGGAAATCCGTGCCGGACGTTTCCGTGAGGATTTGTATTACCGTTTGAATGTCATACCGGTGGTTATGCCTTTGCTGCGCGACCGGGTGAGCGATATTTTGCCTTTGGTCGAGCATTTTCGCCAGCAATATTGGCGGCGGCATGGGCGCATGGCGCCTATGTTGACACCGGAGGCGCAGGAAGTTTTGCAAAATTATAATTTTCCCGGCAATGTGCGCGAATTGTTTAATGTTTTGGAGCGCGGTTCATTGTTGGCGCACGGGCCGCAAATTGAAGCGGAAGATTTGGGGTTGGTATGTACGCCGGCGGTTTCAAATGCACCGGTTTCTTTGCGGGAAGCCAGCGAAGAAGCGGAACGGCAGGCTTTGGCGGACGCCTTGGAACGCCACCATTGGAACCAACGCTCGACCAGTTCGGCTTTGGGCATCAGTGAGCGAACGCTGCGCTACCGCCTGCAAAGATATAATTTACGGAAGCCCCGGAGTTAACCCGGCCTGAATGCCGGTCAAACTTTGCGGCCGGGGCAGGTTTTCCAGATAGCGCAAGGCTTTAAGCAAAATGCGCTGTTCGCGTTCAGACATGGGCCGTTCCTCGAAAAGCAATTTGACGCGGCGCATGAATTCAGGCAGCCGCTGGCGGGGTTTATAATGTCCGGCCAAGAGTAATTTTCCCAATAGATCATAAACACGCTGTTTTTCAGCGTGGGTGGCCAGGCGGGAATGAACGTCGGAGAACCAGGCTTTGCCCGGGCCGCCTTGAAACCATTCATAAAGGTAGACCACCACGGCTTGGCTTAAATTTAGGCTTCCCAATTCAGTGACGGGAATGGTGCTGGTAATATCGCAAAGAAACAATTCTTCGTTGGAAAGCCCGGATTGTTCCGCGCCAAATACCAAAGCGGTTTGCGCGGATACGGGAAGGTTCAATAAATGCTGTACGGCCTCATGCGGTTTGATGGCTTCAAGTTTGATCCGCCGGGGGCGCCGTGAGGTGGCGATGGTAAAGATACAATCCGCCAGTGCGGCTTTTAAATCGGGGTAATGCCGGACAGCGCGGAGGATTTCCCGGCCGTCGCAGGCCAAACGTTCGGCAATGGCCGGATCATAAGGTTTGGGATCCACCAGGCGCAGTTCTTTGGCTCCGAAATTGATCATCGCCCGGGCTGTGGAACCGATGTTTTCCGCCATTTGCGGCCGGACTAAAACTACGACCGGGGGATGATTTCCTGAAAGCATGGGACTCCTAAAAAGGTTTTTCTTTTAAAGGCGCTTATTGTACACTATTTATAAAATGAAAATAACTCATTTTTAAATGGTTGCGGAATATTCGTTAGCCGGCGTGCGGGTTCTAACCCGCAGAAGGATGTGATGGCTATGACCAGTAAAGTTGTCGTGGTTGGAGCGGGGTCGGTGGGTGCGACCTATGCCTATGCCATGATGCAAAGCGGACAGGCACGTGAAATCGTATTGGTTGACGTGGATCGTGAACGGGCACTGGGTGAAGTCATGGACTTGCAGCAAGGAGTGGCATTTACCAAGCCGGTGGATCTAAAAGTTGGAACTTATGCGGATTGCGCCAATGCGGATTTGGTGGTTGTCACGGCCGGTGCCAAACAAAAGCCGAATGAGACCCGTTTGGATCTTACCAAAAGAAATGCGGGGGTTGTGGGCGGGATCATTGGCGATATCATGGCCCATCATTTTTCAGGCGTGCTTTTGATGGTTTCCAATCCAGTGGATGTGCTGACGCAAGTTGCCTGGCGCGCTTCCGGGTTACCGCGCCGCCAGGTGATCGGTTCGGGCACGGTTTTGGACAGTGCGCGCTTGCGCAGTCTGCTTTCCGCGCATTGCCGGGTGGATCCGCGTAATGTACATGCGTACGTGATCGGCGAGCACGGGGATTCCGAAGTCGCGGCCTGGAGCTCGGCCAGTATTGGGGGGGGGTACCGGTAAAACAATATTGCCAACAATGCCAAACGTGTGCGCCGGAAACACAATATCCGGTGCTTTTGGAGCAAGTCAAGCGTGCGGCCTACGAAATCATTGCGCGGAAAGGGGCTACGTTTTATGCTGTGGGATTGGCGTTGGTGCAAATTACCGATGCGATTTTACGGGATGAACATCGCGTGCTTCCGGTATCCACGGTATTGGAGGATTTTCACGGAATTCAAGATCTCGCACTGTCGTTGCCTTCGGTAGTGGGACGCAATGGGGTGGAAAGAACTTTAGATATTCCATTAGCGCCGGAGGAATTGCAAGCTTTACAGGATTCGGCTCAAGTGATTAAAAAATATTTGGCGGAAATTAAAGTGTAGTATACTGAGATGTAAACGAAGCCGGCGGGATTTGAATGGCCTAGTCGAGGGGAGAACAAACCATGAGCGCACATCAAATGGAAATGACCAAACGTCTGACCGCGGAATTGAGTTTGAAGGCATTTAAAGGCTTTTTAGAGACCGTGTTGGATCAAATAGGATTTGATGAAGCGACCGTGTTTGATGCGGTTTTGGAAGAAGAAAACGGTCATCGGATGGAATATGAGCTTCAAAGGGAAGCGCTGCTGGGTTTGATTCAAGAGGATCAATGGCCGCAAATTCATAAGGTGTTGTTGTCCAATCAGTGGATGAAGGGCATGAATTTTAAATTGCACTGGATTAAGCGCATGCAGGGCTCCACCCTGATGATCAAATGGGAAACCACACAGTCCAGCACGATTAAGTCGACCGGCGCGGCGCTTGAAGAAGCGTTGAATGCGTTGGAATGGACAACGCATTCGGCTGCCGCAGAGTGTGCGCCGCAAATTGAAGAACGTGAACGCTTGTTTGGGGCCATGCTCTTGACGGAGAGCGTGGCGGCGCGCGCCAAAGAACCGTTTTTAAATGGAGACTTTTTAGGCTCTTTGTCCGCAGCCTATGGAATATTAATCGGCCGGCTCGAAGAACTGTTGGGCGCCCATTTGGAGCGTTGGGAAGATTTGGAAATAATGTTTTATCAGGAGCCGCCCTGCTTTTTGCTGCCGGATTTATCCGGCCAGCGTTTGCAGTTGGAATTGGCGGCCATCGCGCGTTTATGGTCGGGATTGGAATTGTTGTTACAGCCCTTGTTGCGCGGAGCGGAGAAAGCGCCTGAAGATCCGGCGGGGGTTTTGAAAAAACTTGTTATGATTAGTTTTTTAGTGGAACGGCTGGAAGCGGCCGTTCCGAATCCTGCACGTGTGCGGAAAAATACCCGCGTTCCCCAAAAAAGGAAAGTGAAAAAAACACGGCGTACAACAACTCGGATAAAAAAAGTGATTAAAAAAGTCAAGAGCGGTAAACCGAAAATCAAGAAAAGGAAACCGCGTAAAGCCTAATGACGTCCCCTACAAGAACTTTTCGAAATTGGCCCTGGATCTGGCTCCTGCTGGCAGCTTTTCTGGTGGTGCTGAACGTAGTTTGGCTGCAACAGGATAACCAGCCGTTCGCCTGGGATGAATCCATTCATTACATGGGTGCTGTAGGATATTATAAAGCGCTTGCGGGTTTTGACGCGCAGACCTTCCTGAAGGTTTTATATCTATCGGATTTTTATCCGCCTTTGCATGAATTGATGACCGGGACACTGTTTTTAGTTACCCAACCTTCGGTCAAAATTGCCGCTTTTACCAACGTTATTTATTTAGTGATGATACTTTTGCTGTTTTGGCGTTTGGGTGTGCGCTGG
The DNA here is from genome assembly GCA_020052235.1 of Candidatus Goldiibacteriota bacterium. Taxonomy (GTDB): domain Bacteria; phylum Oederibacteriota; class JAAXVQ01; order JAAXVQ01; family JAAXVQ01; genus JAAXVQ01. The sequence continues at coordinate 15,437 of JAGVPM010000036.1, read as the reverse complement.
TTTGGAGAGCCGGCAGGGCTATTGGCCGCTTTTGTTTTTTCCGCCAGTACGGCAGTTATTATTCAGTCCAAGTATTTTATGCTTGATATCCCTTTGGCGTTTTGGGTGCTTGCGGGGTTTTATTGTTTTTGCGCTTCACGGAATTTTACTTTGCGTTTTTGGTCTTTGCTGTATGGCGTTGTATTTGCCGCCGCACTTTTGAATAAATGGAGTGCGGCTTTTTTTTTGGCCGCACCGCCGCTTCTGACGGCCTTGCGTGCTGGCTGGAAACGCGAGGAATTGAGACGGGATAGTTGGCGGAATATTATTTTGGCGTATGCGGTAACTGCGCTTTTGGCGGCACCTTGGTACAGTGTGCATTTTATTAAATTGTTGCATTCAAGTTCGGGACTGCTGTATGCCCGCGGAGTGCTTATTGGCAACCCGCCTTTATTGAGCCCTTGGTCTTGGACATATTATCTTTTTGCGGTTGTGCGGCAAATGTCATGGCCGCTTGGTTTGCTGCTGCTGTTGGGGGCGGGTATCGCGCTTTGGCAAAGACGGCATCTTTGGATATGGGCACTGTGGGTGGGAATGCCGTATCTGATTTTAACCTTGATTCGAAACAAGGACAATCGGTACACCATTCCGTTGCTGCCGTTGATCGGCCTCATGGCATTCAGTTGGATCGATGTGCTTTCGGTATCGGCCAGGCGGTGGGTTCAGTGGTTGATTATTATTTTTGCTGTGGCCCAGATTGGATATGCCCATGTGGGGAGCAAGGCCGGAAATTTATATGCGGTTTTATCCAAAACATTTTTTGGGCAACCCCTTGTGGATTCCCAAACACCCAAATCAGACCTTTGGCCTGCGGCACGGATATTAAAAAATGTCGGCGATCTTGGGCCGGATTTTACCCGGCGGCCGGTTTTGCGGGTTGTGCCGGATGATTCCCATTTCAACCGGGTTACCTTTGTGGTTGAGCAATCCAATACGGCTTCCGCGGTTTATTTATCCGGAAATACCAATTGGCCGACTTTTACGGATTTTGTCATCACCAAAACCGGGAGTCTGGGTTTGCCGTTTGCCATTGAACAACCCCGGGCGATTACGCAGGCATTGCTCGCCATGCAATCTGATTCCGGACGCCGTTTTGATTTGGTGAAAAAATATGCGCTGCCCGATGGAACCGAAGCCGCGCTTTTCATGCGGCGCGATCCCGCGGACCCGGGACCGCCGGCGAAAATATTGGATGAATTGCATCGGGATTTAGCGCGTTTGTTGGCCCAATACATTCGCGAGGCTAAAAAATTGACAGTGGAAATTATTCCCGGCACTCCCGAACAAACCATGCAGGGACATTTCCAAGGCATTGTGATCAATGTTCAAGACGGGTATGTGGGCGATTTTCAGCATAAACCTTTGGGCCTGCCGGTGAAATCATTGCAACTTGAAATTTCGGATTTGGTTATTGATTTACCCGAATCGCGGCAAGGGCGGCTGATTCCCTATACCGTGGGTCAGCTAAAAGTACACCGCCTGGAATTAAACGATCAATTGATAAATGCGGCTTTGACAAAAGCGGGCGGGGATTTGAAAAAAATCAGCACTGTTTTCGGCCACCAGCGCATACAAACACACTGGCAGGGAAGTCCCGCAGCCAGCCTTGAATTGGAATTTAACGCTATTCGTGATCCGGGCGAGCCATTGTCGGATAATTTGCAATTCAAACTGAAGCGCCTCCGGATATTCGGAGTTTGGTGGCCCATTGGGTGGTTGCAGCCGTTTGTGGAGGATTTTAATCCTTTATTCAAACTCAATGGGTTTCCCGGACAGGTAGTTTTAGGTACCTTGGCAGTGGAAAAAGGCCGGCTCTTTTTAGGCAGTGACAGTGAAAAGTAATTGTCCATTCCATTCGGCTTGTATATAATAGTGCCCGCAACGCCGTAGTGGGAAAAGCAGTTAATGCACCAAAGGAGCTCATGACCCTAGAGACCAAGACCGCCTGGGATAAATGGTGGACCCTATTAATCGCCGTTGCTTTTGCGGGAAGCGCCTGGATTATGGCTTCCTGGCAATGGGTCTATCCGCCTATTCCTATGTTTATTGCAGCCGTAATGGGCGGCTGGCTCTTTCGCGGACGTCCTCAATCTGCGGCCCGTGCCAGTTTGTGGGTGGGCTTTTTATGGAGTTGGATTGCCGAATGGGCTTATTTTTCCGTACGGTTAAATGATTCCAATGGCATTTGGGCCAAGACCGAGGTCCTGGAACGTTTTGGTTTGGGAATTGCAGAAATCACTTTATATACAGCCCTGTTGAGCTTTTTTACAGCATTTATTGCCTGGGGCAGCGATCAGGCAAAAGCCACGGCAATGGAACCGGTTGCCGAAGCCGGCAGTACGCAAACCTTGGCAAAACTTGAAGTCCCGTTTCAGCCCGAAGAAACCGAAAAACCCAATCCGATTCCAATGATAACAATTCCTAGGCGTACAGCTTCACGCGAAGTGGAGCCTTCCGACGATTCTAAAAAAGCCTGATTGTTTTCAGCTTTCACAAAGCCGCAAACACGATGACTGCATTTTTTTTAACCTGCTCAGCGGAAAATTATTCTACGGTGCATCGGTTCGGGCCGGTTTGGTATCGGTGAGCCACGGCTGCATTTCACCCAGCCACGCTTGGATTTGCGTTTGCCAGGTTTGGAGTTGTGGGAGCAGTTTTTGTTCGGATTCCAACAGCCGGCTTTTTCGCCATGAAATGTAAAGATCAAGCGATTTGGCGGTTTGATAATGTTGTTCCAAGACTTGCCGCCGCCGGACTTGTAATTCCGGATTTAAAGCAATCAAATGTCCCCGGTCGGTTTTCAATTCAGCCAGACGTTGCAGCCAAATAGGCATTCGCCAAGCATCCACAGTAGACCAAAAATCCCTCTCAACGGCTGGAAACTCAGCGATTCTTACAGGTATCGCATGAATATAGTGATCGGCAAGTTCAAGCAAGGTGGGTTCCAATTCCGAACGTTGTTTTTCCAATTCCCGGATTTGCAGGGAATTTTCATTAGACCGCTGTAAATGGCGCTCTGCAGAAGAACGCCACAGGGGATTCCACCAATTACGGTCCTCGCGTTCGGGATTAAACCGGGACTCCCAAGCGATATTTTCAGATTCCAAATAGGAGATGCGGTGGGTGATTTTTTTCCAGGCCGCCATACCTGCGGCCAATACGGTATTGGGGGCTGCATCGCCGGGTGCTGAAACCATGGCCGCAGTTGCCGGAGATGCTGCCTGGACTGGAATGACGGCTAGGAATCCGGGGATCAAACCCATCAGCCCCAAAGAAAAAGTGAATTTAAAGAAACGGTTCATATCAGTTGCCTCCTTGCGGAGCATCCAAACCGTATTTTTGCAATTTGTATTGGAGGGTGCTGCGTTGAATCCCAAGGGTTTTGGCAGCTTGGGATTGAACTCCATCGCATTGCGCCAAGGCTTCTTTTATCAGCCGTTTCTCAACGTTTTCCAAAATTTGGGGCAGATTATGTTCGCCGAGCTTATAGTCGTCATTCGGCCGGGCCAAGGCAGATTCAATGCGCAATGAATCACCCGGAGAAAGCAATATGGCGCGCTCAATGATATTCTGCAACTCGCGCACATTTCCGGGCCAATGATATTCGCGCAATAAACGTTCGCCGAATTTGGTTAAGTTGAGTTTACGTCCGGCGGCTTTTTGTTCCAGAAAAAAACGTGCCAAGGTCAGGACATCATCGCTGCGCTCGCGCAAAGGAGGCAAAGCAATCGGGAATACGTTTAAGCGCCAGAACAAATCCTCGCGGAACGAGCCTTCTTTGACCATTTGATTCAAATCCCGGTGCGTAGCCGCAACTACCCGGACGTTTACTTGAATGGTTTCATTGCCTCCAACGCGTTCGAAATTTTTATTTTCCAAAAAACGCAGGAGTTTGACCTGGATTTCAAGCGGGATCTCACCCAATTCATCCAAAAACAATGTGCCGTTATGCGCAAGTTCCAAGCGCCCTTTGCGTTGCGCGCTGGCGCCGGTAAAAGCGCCCCGTTCGTGCCCGAAAAGCTCGCTCTCGATAAGCGTTTTACTGTACGCGGCGCAATGGACCGCGATGCACGGACCTTGCGCCCGGGGACTAAGCTGGTGCAAAGTGTGGGCTACCAATTCCTTGCCCGTGCCGGTTTCACCGGTGATTAAAACCGTGGATTCGGAAGCGGCCACCTGTTCAATAAGTTTGAAAACAGCTTGCATGGCGGAGGAGTGTCCCACCATGCGGCCGAATTGGGCATTGGCTTGTTCGGTTAAAATCCGGTTTTGTTCGTATAAACGGCGTTCGGCAAAAATTTTTCCGACTTTGATCTCCACTTCATCCAGGCGGAAGGGCTTCACCAAATAATCGTCCGCGCCGCGTTTCATGGCTTCTACGGCGTTTTCGACGGACCCATAGGCGGTCATGATGACCACGGCAGTATCATGCGTGGTTTCTTTGATTGTGTCGAGCAAAGCCAGGCCGTCGCGGCCGGGCATGCGGAGATCGGTGATGACCAAATCGAATTCTTGTTGCAATAGCGCTTGGGCGGCGCTGTCGCCATCGGCAACTGCCGTAATAGAATGACCTAAAGCGCGCAAGGCGCGCAACAAAACCTCGCGTATATTTTCCTCATCTTCGGCAATTAAAATTCGTCCCATGATTAGCCACCTCCGCTTACGGGTAAATAAATGACCAAGACCGCACCCTGCTTGGCTGGGGCTACGCGCAGTTGTCCGCCGTGAGCCTCGACAATATTGCGCGCAATGGCCAGTCCCAGTCCTGCGCCTTTGGGTTTTTGAGTGAAAAAAGGCTGAAAAATATTTGGCAAAATAGGCTCCGGGATACCGGGACCGTCATCGGCTATGTAAAGCAACATCCGGCCGGGTTTAGAACGGATACCCAAACGGACGATGCCATCAGGCCCCGCCGCCTGCCGTGCATTGATGATCAAATTGCGCAAAGCAGTCCGCATCCCGGCCGCATCAATCAATAAATCAGGCAAAGGCGTGGGGATTTCAAATTGCAGTGCGGCATCCAGGTGCTGCATTTCGCGGAGAAAGGCGGCGGCAGGCAAGCAGGTGAGATTCATTTGCGGTTGACGGGCGTACGCCAATATATCCTGTACCATCTGATCCATGCGCTGGATTTCGCTGCGCAGCCGAGTTAAAAGTTCCTGCGAGTCCGGGTTTTGCTTGAGTTCAGGTTGGCGCGCCAGTAAGTCGCTTAATCCGGCAATGGCACCTAAGGGATTGCGGATTTCGTGCGCCACGCCTCCGGCTAAGATGCGCAGCTCGGAAATCCGGCGTTCGTGTTCGTTTCGTTCACGTTGTTGCCGTTTCTCCAGTTCGCTCGACATAATGTTAAACCCGCGGCTGACAAATGCGATTTCGTCCTGGCCGGAAACGGGAATTTGGACCGCAGGATCGCCGTTTTGCAAGCGCAAGAACCCGGCCGAAAGCCTGGACAGACGTTGTCCCAGCCAGCGGGAAAGAAACCAGCTTAAAAGAAAAGCCAAGCAGATGCCCATGCCGAGCGCCAGCCAGCGCCGGGTTTGGATTGTGTTCATGGGATTGAGCATTTCCGTTCCTGCTTCAAACCTCAAGCAGGTCTCGTCCGGGAGCGGAAAATAATAAGTTTTGTTCCAATGCTGCCGGGTGTCACGATGCAGCAAGGTTTCGCGGATTTGTGAATTGATACCTTTTTTTTCAAACCAATCTCCAGGTTTGAGCTCGCCGCTGTCCAACGTGATGCGCCCCGTGGGGCCGATAACGCTGGTTCTGGCCAAACCGAATTCAGCATTGAATTCCTGAAGTGCTTGAAAATCGTGCAAGTAACTTTGCGTGACTTGATCTCCGGGAAGATAAACCGAATATTGTTGCCAGGGCAATTTGCGCTCGAAAAGCTGGCCGACGACATTCAACCGCTGGCTGAGTTGCCGGTCCATGGAAGCCAGGATTAAATTATCCGTTATTTGCATATACAACCCTGCTCCGGTCACGAGGACCAAAAGCGCGGTGGCTAATATTTGCCATTGCAGGGATATTTTAAATGGTTTGCTCATTTTGTCATCCGCCTAAATAGTGAATCCCCTCCGATAACCATGGATTACCGGAGGGGATGAAAATTTAAACCAGCCTAAAAAGATACTGCAGTGCCTAGAGTAAAGGTGTTGTATTTGAAATTATAGGAAATATTGTCGCTTACATTGGTGTTGGAAGTTTGGGTGATCGAATGGAAACTCAAGAACAAGTTAAACCATTCCGCAAACAATTGCTGCCGTAGGCTGATGCCGATATCCCCGGTATTTTCCCAATGGGGGTCGCTGGTGTAAGCTCCCACAGTATCATTATCACTGGTTTTTTGCCTGGATGGCCTTCCGGGATAGAGGCGTTTTTGCCCCGACAAGGAAAGCGATAACTTGGGCATGTAACCGGTGATTTTAAAGGGTATGGTGAGGTTGTACAGCAGGCGTACATTATTTTGATAATAGTTGTAATATCCGCCGATAAAATATTGTTCACTGTTACTGTAATAGTTTTGATTGGAAACATGCAGCGTATAATTATAATCCAACTCGAGTTGATGATATTTATGCAATTGAACCGGAAGTTCGAGAATGCCTTCGAGATAACCGTCTTTGCGTAAATCCGCGGAAAAACTGCCATCTTCAGTAATGGAGGGCATTTGCGTGTAGTTGACTTCCCGATAACGGATCTCGAGGTTCGTTAAAACAGGCCATGAACCCCAACTGATTTCCTGGCGTCCCCATGATTCGTTCACATTGATGTCTTTTTCGCGCAGATCTCTCGATACATTGGCCGGCCAGGGACCGACGCTTTGTTCATATTGTGTGACAAAATCGGCATTGGTATAGAATGGATACCGGCGCATGTAGGCTTTGTATCCGAACTTGCTGCACATGACCCAATAGCGGAAGCTGCTTTCCATCCAGCCTCCGGCATCCCGATAACTGTATAGGCCGTTGTTTAAGGTTTCGTCGTTGGTCTCGGCGTCATTTTCCATGCGGCCGAACCCCTTGGCTTTGAGTGTCCAAAGACGGTTGAATTCATAATTGGCGCCCAAAACCCAGTACAAATAGAGGCGCTTGGCAAAGACAAAAGCTTCGTCCTCAATTTGCAGCAAATTGTTGGCACCGGTATATTCGCATTCGATATAAGGCGTAATCCAAAGATTGGGTAATTCAGTAAAACGGAAATTGGGGGCAAAGGATAAATAAAAATCTCCGGAACTGGATGCATCGTTAGAATTTCTGGTATTGCCCGCAGAATCCACTTGATTGCCGGTTTGATCGGCCTCGAATTTACCCGAGGTAATGGCCATGCTGGCATCCACCAAAGGCGTGAATTCAATTTCCGCAACTGCCATCCCGGCCAAACCCATGATTAAAAGTCCTGCAGCGAGCCCCTGACCTGTGACGTACTTGAGCGTGCGTTTCATACTATGCTCCTTTCGTGTTCAAAAAGTTGGCACAACTGGGTAAAAAAAACCGTCCCACCGGCTTAAGCCGGCGGGACGGTACAAACATTAACGCCGTTTTGCATCGTCGTCGGCAAAGAAATTAACCAGGGTCTGGAATTGGGATACGGTATCAATGGTGCGGCCTTGGAATTCCGTGGAAGTCCAGATCATTTCAGTGTAGGAATTGAGCGCCAAGTCGCTGAAGTGCTGCATCCAATAAATCCAGTCGTTGACATTACGCGGGTCCAGGGAGCGGATATCGCCTTTTTCGTCGATCATGTAAGCTTCCAAAGTGGTGGTGGTGCCGTCTTTCCAAGTCCAGGTGGCGCGGCGCGCTAAGAAATTATGGTTGATAAGCTCGGCTTTGTATCCGGCTGCGCCAATGGCATTGGGCATGTCAGTATAACTGTCCGTGGGGGAAACGCGCTCAACTCCCCATTTCACGATCTGATTGACACTGAAGCTGTTTTGCTGAACCGGCAGCATGTATTTTTGAGTTAAAGCATCAAAGGTAGGGGTGAAATATTTGACGTTTAAGGTAATGGCGTCGCTCATGTTGGAATAAATACCGGTTTCATCCGTCAGGTAAATGCCGGGCTTGGTGCGGCCAAATTCTTTATGCCAAAGCCCGTTGGTATTGCGGGGTAAAGCATCATTAAAGGTAGCTGTGTATTTAATATAATCCAGGCGTTGATCGCGCATGGTTAAGTTTAAAAACTGAACTTGGTTGGCTGCGGGACGCAATACGTATTCTTCCATGCGTACCCGGTTTCCATGCATATCAACCAAGGATTTACCCAAATGTACATCCACTTTTTTCTCAGTCAAAGCTAATTCCAAATCCGAATTTCCTTGGATTTTATCTTCCAGGTTTTCCTGGCGCAAGGCATCGCGCATGGTGTTTTTTTGATCCAATTCATCCAACTTTAATGCATTTTGAATAGCTTTTACGTCTTGTTCACGAGTCTGATCCTGGTTTTGCGCGGGGGCCGTTTCTTGAACCGGCTGTTGTTCTTGGAATGTGGACTTGATCTGGGTAGGTCTGTTAAAGTCGGCATACGGGCTGATGGCAAAGGCGGGGAAGGTGAAACTGAGAGCCAAACTGAGTCCTGCGAGCAAACGAAGTAACTTTTTCATACTGTATCGCCCCTTTCAAAAATAGTGGAATCAAATTCCGTACAACTATAATGCAAGAGCTATGCCAAAATGAATAACACGATAAAATAAGCAGTTTATTAAGAGCATGTTACTTCAAGTGCTATAAATATTATCGGAATCACAGGCCGAAAAATAAAAGCCTTTAAAAACAACGTTATTAAAGAGCCGAAAAATAATACGCAATGCCGGAAATCCGTCGGTTATAATCCCTACAGGGTGTTGGATATCATTTCACCCATGTAGGAAACGGTTTTAAACCGTTCCCTACAAAATTATCGTATATGAGAACGTCCTTTATAATTTTAAAAAATAGTGATACAACAAAAGCATTGTAAGCTGAAAATGCAAAAAGGTGTTGATGCAACATTGTCTAATATTATACCGGTAAGACTAAAATTTAGTTTAAAAATAAATGCGCTGATTATTTTTTTTGTTCTCGTTATTATGCTGATTTGGGTTTCAGGCGCTATGGCCGCCAAATACCAACCTGCTAAGGCGACGTTCAGTGTCCGCTGCAATGACATAATTTCCGGATATGAAATACAAGGTGTTTTTGCACTTCCGGGAGAAATTTTGGAAATTGAAGTTTTGGATGCGAATTGGCACAGCCAATATTCGCTTCAAGTTTCTGAGGGGAGTCCGCAAGAACGTGGCGCGCGCCAATGGCGCTGGACCGTGCCTGAAAAAATCGGGTTCTATACGGCTCAGGTTTTGCAAATCCCGTCCGGACATATGATTACGTTGAATTGTTTCGTGATGGTTCCCTATGCACAATTAAAAGCCGGTAAACTTAAGGGGTATATTATCGGAGAGTATCCTGAGCCGCGTGAGATTCAATCCGCACTATATACGCCGCCGCGGGGATTCATCGAAGTGACTCAAACGGCCATGGACATTCCCGTCAGTCCGCATTTTACTTTGGGTCAGTTCGTTTGCAAGCAACCTTCTGGTTTTCCGAAATATTTGGTGCTGGATGAACGCTTGGTAGTAAAACTGGAAGCCTTGTTGGAGCGCGTCAATGCCCAAGGTTATCGTTGCCGAACCTTGGGCATCAATTGCGGTTTCCGCACGCCGTTTTACAATAAACAAGCAGGGCTGTCACAATACAGTTCTCACTTGTGGGGGCAGGCGGCGGATATCTATGTGGATGTTGATGGTACGGGCATGATGAGCGATTTGGATCACAATGGAAAACGTGATGAGCATGATGTGAGAATTATCGGAGATATGGTGGAAAGCATGGAAGGCACGGCGCGGCATCAAGACCTTGTGGGCGGACTGGGTTTATACGACAGTGCCGGTGGTCATGGCAATTTTGTGCATGTGGATGTGAGAGGCGCCCGCGCCCGATGGGAAGTCGGGAATGGTTCCCATAATAAAAAAAACACGCGTTAAATACTTGAAACGCGTCAGAATTATTGCAAAACGTTTTTGGAGGCGCAACGTGTCCTTGCAGACTGGATTTGTACATATATATACGGGAAACGGCAAAGGGAAAACCACGGCGGCAATAGGGTTGGCTGTACGCGCCTTGGGAGCGGGGCTCACTGTTTGTCTAATTCAATTTATGAAAAAAAAACCTGTGTCTGAAATGCGGTTTTTAAAGCAGGTGCCGGGTGTCCGGATTTACCGTTTCGGCAGCCGGGGGTGGGTGGGGAAAAAACCGCGGGATTTGGACCGGGTGGAATCTCAAAAAGGCCTCGTAACTTTACGGCGGGTTTTGGAATCAAAACAATATGATTGCGTAATTGCGGATGAAATATGCGTGGCGCTCAGCCTGGGTTTATTAAAAGAGGCGGAGGTGCTGGCCTGCTTGGCTAAGCGTCCCCAAGGAGTTGAGCTGGTTTTAACCGGCCGGGGTGCTTCGGCAACATTGCAGCGCGCCGCGGACTTGGTCACGGAAATGAAGGAAAAAAAGCATTATTACCGCCGGGGTGTGCCAGCCCGCCGGGGGATAGAATTTTAAAAAAAACTAGTCAGCCATCCTTATCCCGATTATAATTAACCCGCGCTGTTTGGCCGCTGGATCCGGCTTTTTGAAAAAATGAAATGCAAAATGGATATATGAGGCTTTTATGGAGAAACAGATTAAACAAACCCGGATAAGTTTAGAACTGGGCGATATTACCAAATGCCGCGTGGATGCCATTGTGAATGCCGCCAATCCATCCTTGATGGGCGGCGCAGGGGTGGACGGCGCGATTCATAAAGCGGGCGGGCCTGCGATTTTAAAAGAATGTAAACGAATTGTTGCTCACATAGGACGTTTAACACCCGGACATGCCGTAATCACCAACGGCGGCAGGCTTCCGGCACGGCATGTCATCCATACCGTGGGACCGGTTTGGCATGGTGGAGTACAACGTGAAGAATTAATTTTAAGTTCCGCCTATAGAGAAAGCTTGGTGTTGGCGGATAAAATGGCGCTGAAAACGATAGCATTTCCATCCATTTCAACGGGGGCCTACGGATATCCTTTGGATCAAGCGGCGGAAATTGCCATGCGTACCGTGAAAGAATATATTGCCGGCGATTCATTTCTGGAACAAATAATTTTTATACTGTTTTCCCAGGAAATTCTGGAAGCATATCAAAAAAAACTTTAAAATACATGAAAAGTAATTGAACTCTATCTTTGAGTTAAGGAGGCTGACATGCATCGGAAATTTACGGAAATCATATACGGGATTTTAATGCTGGGAATAATGGTGGGAATGATATTTACTGCCAATTGGGTTCATGCGCAGAGTCAAGCCGAGGGGAAACCCAGGTTAATCATGGTCAGGGTCCAGCATTGGAAAACGAAGTTTTTTAACCTCCCGGAAGAATTGCCGGTTTTAATTCAAGCGGGCGGTACGTTTGATCCTAAAAAACGCATGTATGATTTTGAAGAGGGCATGGAAGCCATGGAAGTTTTTTTAAATCTAAAGCCCAAAGATCCCCTGGCTCCGAATTTTCGTTTGTTTTTGGAAAAGTGGCCCTTGTATCAAGAGTTTTTTAAGGCCGTGGATAAAGAGGAATTTGATCAGGCGCGCCCATTGCTTGAACACATACGCAAATTGGATCCGCAAGAACCGGCGATCCATTTTTATTGGGGGAGCTTATATTCACAAACCGGTGAATATGCGTTGGCGGAAAAAGAATACCGGTTGAGTTTGGACCTGTATCCCGACTACGGACCTACGTATATTAATTTAGCGCGTTTGGCCATGGCCCGCCAATCCCAGGCTGAAGCTGAAAAATATTTACAGCGTGTTTTGGAAAAAAACACGGGACCCGAACAAGGGGACACCCGGCGTTTGGCGGAACAAATGCTGCAAAGTTTGAAAAAACCATGAGACGCAACTGGTTGTTTTCGTTTTTCAATATGTTCTAATCTTAAGGAGGGTATTCATGCCGGAAATTCGCCGAATTGATTCTGGGAAAATCGCATGCATCGAAGCCAAAGGATCTTATTTTGATTTGGCCGCGCTCTACGCTCAATTGAAGGAGTTCTTTGATTTTCGCCGCGTTTCGTTCAAAACAGAACCATTTGCCATAATTTACGAAACCGCCGGGCCGCGTGATTTGGCCCATCTGCATTTTGCCGCCGGATTTGAATTGGCCGGGGAAACATTGGGGGACGGCGAGGTTATCATTATCACCCGTTCGACCGGATGGGTGGCGTGCGAACTGCATCGCGGACCTTACGCGGGATTGGAAGAAACCCATCAACGGTTAAAACAATGGATAACAACCCAGGGATTTCGCATCACCGGCCCGGCGTATGAGTACTTTTTAGGAGGCGTCGTGCCGGGCGGGGGAGCCGCCCCGGCCGAGGCTGCGGTTGAAGTTCAATTCCCGGTTGAAAAAGTCGAGGCTTAGGAAGTTGGAACTAAAAATTCTGGAGAATAAAAATTTTGAAACCTGGCGGAAGCAATACCTCGATCATTTGGGTATTGCGGTCATACCTGATTTTCATGAGGCCCTTTGCCAAATGGGACAGGCCTATGAAGTCGTGGAAGCCGGGCGCGCTTGCGGTTATATTGTTTATGCCAAAGAAACCTGGAAAGCCGAATGGGGAAGCATCATTCCGGAATTTTATTTTTCCGTGAATTCCGTTCGGACCTGTAAACAGCTCCTGGGTGAGGTTTTTCGCAAATTGCGCCCTGCCAGCATTGTGGGACGAACAGACGATAGAGCGGGATTTCCGCTTTTAATGGATTTGCGTTTGCGCAATCAAGTTGCCTCGCCTTTATACGTCTTGGAAAAAGCACCGCATTGGCTGGAAAATTGTGATTATTCCATTATCGAGAGCACCCCGGATGATGCGCAGCGCCTGTTGCCGTTGTATGCCTCGGTCTCGCCTGAGGATGGCGGAATTCCGGATGAAACTTCTTTGGTGAAAAGCTTGGCTGCTTGGCGTCACTACCGCCTTATAGTAAGCGGCGGGGAAATCGCCGCTGCCGCGTATGCCGTGCCTCAAGGCGGGCGGCATATCAGTGTAGTGCCGATCGTGGCGCCTAAGTTTCGCGGCCAGGGGATGGGGCGTTATCTCATGGCATTTGCTTTAAACCGGGAAATGAATGAAAACAAAATTTGCGTGATTACGGTCAATGCGGACAATGAAGCCGGCAAAAGCTTGGTGGAATCGTTGGGTGCCCGGTTGGCTTCCTATTTCGTGCATTTTTCCGTGGATGCGATATAATTAAACGGTGTAAACTAAACTGTTTGGTTTTCATGCGGAGGAATCAATATGAAAAAAATTTATGTGATTCGGCATGTTGCGGCTGAACCCCTGGGAATTTGGGAAGAGGAATTGCGTCGTTGGCATGTTCCGTTTGAATATGTGGAACTATGGCAGGGGAAACCATTGCCGGATCCCAAGTCGACCTTGGCCGCGATTGTGATGGGCGGGTTCATGAATGTAGATGAACAGGACCGGTATCCGCATTTAAAACAGGAAATTGAATACCTGAAAGAACTTATGGCCAGGGAAACCCATATCTTAGGCGTGTGCCTGGGAGGGCAGCTTTTGGCCGCGGCGCTGGGTGCGCATGTCACTTGCGGTCCGCATCCGGAAATCGGATATTCCGAGGTGACCTTGACACCCATTGGTGCCGAGGACACGTTGTTTAACGGTTTCCCGATGACACTGCCGGTTTTTCAGTGGCACTCGCAAGGATTTGAACTTCCCCAGGGAGCGGAACGATTGGCCGCGAGTCCGGATTATCCCAACCAGGCATTTCGGCTCGGCAAGGTTTGGGGATTGCAATTTCACCTTGAAGTAACCCCGGATTTAGTTCAGCAGTGGGCCGGGGCTGGTGAACGTGAATTGCAAAAAAACGGTTTAACTCCTGCGAAATTAGAGGAACAAATTCATTCCCATGGACAAATGGTTTCCTTATACGGCAGGCAAGTGATCCGCCGTTTTTGGGATTCCATCGCGGAGATTTAATCATGCCGGATTCCACCCCGGGATATGCCCATGGATGACAAGGTACGCATTCTGCAAAGCAGTCCTTTATGCCTGGATTTGACAATCGCCCAGGTAAAAAAACTTGCCGCTATTTCAGTGTATCAAGAATTCGATACCGCCGAACAATTGTTTGCGGAAGGGGATAAAGCGCAAGGCGTTTTTATCCTTACGTCGGGTAAAGTCAAAGTGTTTAAGTTATCCGCCGGAGGCAAAGAACAAATATTGAATATTTTTGGTCCAGGCCAAACCGTGGGTGAAGCGGCCATGTTTGCCGGTGGAAGTTTCCCGGCCAATGCCATGGCCACAGAGCCCGTACGTGCGCTGTGGCTGGGCCGCGAGCGATTGATTAAATTGATGGCATGGGAGCCGCATTTGGCCATGGGGATGCTGGCAGTCATGTCGCGTCGGTTGCATCATTTTGCCAAAGTGGTCGATGCACTTTCATTGCGGGATGTCCCCATGCGCCTGGCGCAATATTTACAGGACCATTCCGAAAACGGAAATTTGCATACAATTCATCTGGAAATGAAAAAAAATGAACTGTCCCAACGGCTGGGGACGGCACCTGAAACGCTGTCACGGGCGTTTGCTAAATTGGAACATATGCAATTGATTGAAAATCAAGGCGCGCATATTAAAATATTGGATTATGCAGGGCTGGAACGGTTTGCCATAGAAGGTAAATGAGGGCGCGGTTGGCCTGTTTTTGCCCGGCCAAAGTTGGGTAAATTAACTAATTCCGGAATAAAACCAAGTATTTGCTGAAATTTAATGTGTTAAATTTCCCGAAAATTTTAAACTTGCGTACAGGGATGACCGTTTATATAAGTGTAACGTTTTTTAAACAGTTGTGAGTGTACGGGGCAGCGTTGCGGCAATGGAGATTATCCCGTATAGCTGCATTATGGAATAAATATTCTAGCTACAGAGGGAGAACGGGGCATGGCTCGATATTTGTATTTTTGTGAGGTGTGTCAAAAAGAATTTGAAATTGAAAAAACCATGGCTTTGGCTGGAAAAGATGAGTCGTGCCCGAAATGTCAAAAAAAAGGTCAGCGTATTTTTACGGCTCCAGGTATTTCGATCAAAGGCGGAGTTATTAAAACACCCGGATGTTCTGAGGAAAAGCGGGATCATTTGGGGTGTTCTTCAGGCTGTTGTCATGGGAGTTGTTCGGAATAAAAGATGTTATTTAGAAAGATTTACTGGTGGTCAAGAGATTTTTTTTAAAAAAACCGTAAAATGTTTGTCAAATTTTAAAGAAATAATTTATGGGTCATCTCCAAACCGAGTGGGTGAAATTCACCCACTCGGTTT
>JAGVPM010000100.1 GCA_020052235.1 Candidatus Goldiibacteriota bacterium | reverse complement strand
TATCGCTCCTCGCAATGACGTGTTTAAAGGGTTTTCGGTCATTGCGAGCGACCGAAGGGAGCGCGGCAATCCCGTTTTTGACGTTGTGACACAGTCTCACAAGGGGAGAGGAATTTAAAAAATAAAAAACACCTTTCCGCAACAAGAACTAAGAAGGAGTCCTTTGTGCTGGTTGATGTTGCCGTGCCCGTCCCCGGGTTGCCGCTTTTGACCTATCGTGTGCCCGACAATTTGACTGTTCAATCCGGGAGCCGGGTGATTGTGCCCCTGGGGCGCAGGACAATTTTAGGCGTGGTGGCGAAAACTCAAACCACCACGCAGGTCAAAGGACTAAAAGATATCCTCCAAGTCCATGATGAGGATTTAAGCCTGACGCCGGAATTAATGGACTTGGGAAAGTGGATGGCCGGGTATTACCAGTGCAGCTGGGGCGAAGCCTTGGGCGCCATGTGGCCGCCGCTGTTGGTGTCCGCCAAACGGGCCAAGGTAAACACCCAAGCCGCTGGGGACGCGGCAGTGCGCGATCAACCGTTGAAGCTTATGTTGCAGCAGACCGGGGTACTGGAGGCCGTGAAAGCGGCGCTGGATCAGAAAGCGTATGCGGCTTTTTTATTGCATGGGGTTACGGGCAGCGGAAAAACCGAAGTGTATCTGCAAGCCATAGCCCATGCCTTGGAACAAAAACAGGGGGCTATTTTATTGGTCCCGGAAATAGCCCTGACGCCGCAAACGTGCCGGCGCGTGACCGCGCGGTTTGGCGCCCAGGTGGTGTTGTGGCATTCGAAGCTTTCCGGCGGAGAACGCGCCGAAGCCTGGCGCCGCTTGAGAAGCGGCCAGGCCAACATTGCCTTGGGAGCGCGCTCGGCGGTCTTTGCCCCTGTGCGTAATTTGGGGTTGATGGTGGTGGATGAAGAGTCCGAGCCTTCCTACAAACAAGAAGATGTACCCCGGTATCATGCCCGCGACGTGGCCGCGGTCCGGGCGCGTGCTGCCAAAGCGATTTTGGTCTTGGGTTCGGCCACGCCTTCGGTGGAATCATATTACAATGCGCAACAAGGTCGTTACCGGCTGGTGAACTTGCCCGCGCGCGTGGACCACAAGGAACTTCCCACAGTTAAATTGATTGATTTGGCCGAAGCTTGGCGGCTGGAAGGAAAAATGCCGCTTTTTTCCAATGAGTTGCTGGATGAATTAAGCGGATGCCTAAAGCGTAAGGAACAGGCCATTTTATTTTTAAACCGCCGGGGTTTTGCCCCGGTGGTTATGTGTCCGGATTGCCGGCATGTGATTACCTGCCCGGATTGCAGCACGGCCATGGTGTTTCATCAGCAAGGCAATCAACTGCGCTGTCATACCTGCGACCGGCGCATGCCTGCGGGCCCGGCTTGCCCGAAATGCGGCGCTGCCTGCGTACGGTTGTCCGGCGCAGGCACGCAGCGCGTGGAAGAGGAACTGCAGCGGTTTTTTCCCCGGGCCCGCCTGCTGCGATTGGATTTGGACACCACGCGGGCGCGCGGGAGTTTGGAAAAAGCCTTGGGCCAATTCGGGCGCCAGGAAGCGGATATTTTAATCGGCACGCAGATGGTGGCCAAAGGCATGGATTTTCCCCAAGTGACTCTGGTGGGAATTATTTCCGCGGATACGGCGCTGCACTTTCCGGATTTCCGCGCCCAGGAGCGGACCTTTCAATTGTTGGTGCAAGTTGCCGGGCGCGCGGGACGGGGAGGCAAGCCCGGGTTGGTGCTGGTGCAAACCCTGAATGCCGCCCACCCCATTATGGAATTGGCCAAACGGCAGGATTACGCGGATTTTTATCAACAGGAAATTGCCTTGCGGCAGGACCTTTTGTATCCGCCTTTTGCACGCTTGGCCGGTATCGTATGCCGGAGCGTGCAGCCCGCGCGGGCACTGAAATTTGCCCGGACATTGGCAACCCGCATGCAGCGGATTGCGGATCCCGCCACGCAGATTTTAGGACCGGCTCCGGCCCCCAGGGCGCGCGTGGCTAAGGAAGAACGGTTTATCATTTTAATCAAAAGCCCCACGGTCGCCAAGCGCGCCAACGTGCTGCAAGCGCTGCAGGGGTTGATGGTTCCCAGCGGGGTCAAACTAAGCGTTGACATAGATCCGCAGGATTTATTGTAGGGGCGACCGGTGGTCGCCCAAAATCCGGGTTAAAACGTTCTTGCGCACTTAAACCGGCTTACGCTACAATAGCGTTTCATACGAGGTGACAGGTCATGGCTGTATTACGCATACGCACGTGGGGCGATCCGGTGCTCAAAACACGCGCGAAAGAAATCGATAAAGTTACCACTGAGATACGCACTTTGGCCCAGGACATGATGGAAACCATGCAGGCCGAGGGCAATGCCGTGGGTTTGGCGGCCAATCAAGTCGGCGTGGCCAAGCGGTTGTTTGTGGTGGAAATTGCTTCGAAAAAAGGCCCTTCCAAGCGTTATACGCTGATTAATCCCGAGATTATCGCCACCACCAAAGAGTGCGAGATTGCGGAAGAAGGGTGTTTGTCGTTTCCGGGAATTTGGGGGCCCGTGGAGCGGAAAGTCGGCGTGAAAATTCAGGGAATGGATCTGGAAGGAAAGTCCGTCACCCTCGAAGGCGAGGGTTTGCTGGCCCGCGCCTTTCAGCATGAACTGGATCACTTGGACGGTATGGTATTTGTCGAACGCATGTCCATGGTGCACCGGGTCATGCTCAACCGTCAATTAAAAGAGTTGGTCAAGCATACCAAAGCGGTCATGGCCGGCCGCGGCACCCCTAAAATATGATGGAATCATCCGCGAAACCCGCCTTGGTTTTCATGGGCACACCGGAATTTGCCGTGCCAACCCTGCGGCATTTGGCGGAACAAAAATTTCCCATTACCGCTGTTGTGACTCGTCCGGATAAACCTCAGGGACGCGGCCATCAGGAACGTCCTCCGGCCGTGAAGGTGCTGGCCCAGGAACTGGGTATTCCGGTTTGGCAGCCCGAAAATGTCAATACGCCCGAATTTTTGGTTGCGCTCAAACAGGCGGTTGTTGAAGTGGTTGTGGTGGCCGCGTTCGGGCAAATATTGAAATCCGGCCTGCTGTACGGCTTGCCGCTGGGATGCGTGAATTTACACGCTTCGCTGCTGCCCAAATACCGTGGCGCGGCCCCTATTCAATGGGCCATTGCCCGCGGGGAGGCCATAACCGGCATCACGGTCCAAAAAATGGCCGAGCGCGTGGACAGCGGAGCGATTTTGGTGCAGCGGACCACGCCCATTGATCCGGATGAAAACGCGGAAACATTGTTGCTGCGTTTGGCAAACCTCGGCGGCGCGGCCATGGAAGACGCGCTCATGCAACTCAAAGTTGCGGAAGGCAAGCTGGGGCAAGCGCAAGATGAGGCGCAAGTGACCATGGCCCCCCGCCTGCAACGCGAGGATGGGAAAATTGACTGGCATTGGATGGGCGCGGAAATTCACAACCGCGTCCGCGGTTTTTATCCTTGGCCCGGAACGCATGCGCAGTACGGCGGGGAACGGATTAAAATTATCCGCACGCTGCGCTCCGGGGAAAAAGCCCCGGAAGGAGCTTTGCCCGGAATCATCCTCAGGGTGGAACCCGAATCCGGCTGGCTGGTGGCCGCCGGACAGGGCACGACCGTGTGGGTGCATTCCGTGCAATGCGCCAATACCAAAGTCATGACCAGTCAAGCCTATACCTGCGGCTACCGCTGCGGCGCAGGTGACCATTTGGAATAAAAGCCAATGGCAGAGACGCAAAATTTTGCGCCGCCGCGGCATAAGAAAATATTGTTTTTTTACTTGAAACTTAAGGTAATAAACTTCAAACTAAGCTCCAAGAACCCTGCAACGAGGTGAGACCATGGCGCGCAAAAAGATTATTATTGTCGATGATGACCCGAATATTTTGGAATTATTTCAGGATGTTCTTGAAGGTAAAGGATATCAGGTTACGCCCTTTACCCGCGGTTGGGAAGCGTTGCAGTCGGTTTCGCGCGACCGGCCGGATTTGATTATTTTGGATATTATGATGCCGCGGGTCAATGGGTACGAGGTGTGCCAAATTTTGAAGGAAAATCCGAAAACCAAGGCCATTCCGGTAATTTTTTTAACCGCCCTGTCGCATCAAGAAGCCTTAAAACGAGCGGCCGAGGGCGGTGCGGATGATTTTCTGGTGAAGCCCTGCCCCACGGAAAAATTGTTGAAGCATATTGAAAAGTTTTTGGATGCCGGAAAGAAGGCAGAATAATGGACATAGAAAAAATATTTTCCGAGCTGGTGCAGGAAACGCAAAAAGCATTTTCAAATCAGTTGATTTCTTTGGCCGTGTTCGGTTCCGCCGCGACCCAAGATTTCCTCCCGGATACATCGGATGTGAATTTGGTGCTGGTGCTGTCCGAAACCGGCTTGCCCCAATTGCAGCTTGCCCGGCAATTGCGCGCGCGCATGAAAAAAATCCGCCTGGCGGCGCCTTTGGTGATGACGGAGGCATTTATTAAAAACTCGGCAGATGTTTTTCCCATTGAGTTTTTGGAAATTAAGGAGAAAAACCGGCTCCTGGCGGGCAAAGACTGCTTTGGAAAATTGAAAATAGATTTATCCAACCTGCGGCACGAGTGCGAGCATGAGTTGAAAGGCCGCTTGCTTCGCATGCGGCAGAGTTTTATGGAACTTGGCCCCAACCCCCGGGAGTTGCAGGGATTGCTGGTGGCTGCACACAATGCCAATTATCCCGCGCTGCGCACGGCGTTGCGCTTAAAAAAAGTTAAACCGCCATTGGAGCAAGGCGCGATTTTAAATGAAGTGGCTAAAAATTTCGGCCTGGATGAAACAGTGTTGTTGCGCGTGCGTCAGCTTCGCCGGAGTGAAATCAAACTTACGCCCCAGGAAGTGCCGGGCTTGTTTGAACAGTACCTGAGAGAGGTGGAAAAACTTGCGCAAGCTGTGGACTGCCTCTAAAGCATTACTCCTTGCGGGTGTATTGGCATGCTTGGCTGCATGGAGCGTATTAGCGGCGGATGCTCCCCAAGTTCCCCCGCCGCAGGGCTATGTCAATGACTATGCCGGAGTTCTAAGTCCCGGGGAAAAAAACACCCTCAATGACATTTCGGTTAGTCTGCAATCGGCCACTGGAACAGAGATGGCGTTTGCGATCATGCCTTCCATTGAACCGTACGATGATTTCACCTACGGCATGGCTATTTTCAATCAGTGGAAAATGGGGGAAAAAGGCAAGGATAACGGCCTGTTGATTTTGTTGGCTTTGAAAGAGCACCGCTTGCGCATCATCACCGGCTATGGCCTGGAAGCGATTTTGCCGGACGGTAAAGTGGGGCGTTTTCGTGACGAATATCTGATCCCGTATTTAAAGCAAAATCGCACCGGTGAAGGGCTGGCCAACATCGGCCTGCGTTTTGCCCAGGAGATAGCGAAGGCTCAGGGCAAGGAATTAAGCGGTGCGGCCGCGCAAAAACCGCACCGGCGTTCTTCGCGTGACGGCAGCACTAAGTTTATTTTCTTATTAGCCATGTTGGTGTTTGTGGCGGTGATGTCTTTTTTCGACCGGCGGCGCGGCGGCCGGGGAAGCGGGTTTATGTTTTACGGCGGCGGAACATCCTTCCGCAGCGGCGGCGGAGGATTCGGCGGCGGGTTCGGGGGATTTGGCGGCGGATTTTCAGGCGGCGGCGGCGCGGGTGGAAGTTGGTAGGCGGGTAAGCCGAACTTGAACTCCGCGCAGGCAGCGGGGTCTAATGAAAAAAAATTTTTAGGAGGATGGCATGGAAAAAGGAACTTTGGCGGTTTTATCGATCGTGGGTGTGCTGGTTTTGGTGGTTGTAGTGGTGCTGATCGGCGTAACGCTGTACGCGATTTCGGCGTACAATGGCTTGACTAAAATGGACGTGGAAGTGAAAACCGCGTGGTCGCAGGTGGAGAATCAACTGCAGCGGCGGAATGATTTGATCCCGAATTTGGTGAACACGGTGAAAGGGTTTGCCAAACAGGAGAAATCAATATTTGAGAATGTCGCCAACGCCCGCGCCAAAATGGCCGGGGCGTCAACGCGCGCGGATAAAATCGACGCGGCCAATGAAGTGTCCAGTGCGCTGAGCCGCTTGTTGATGGTGGTGGAGAATTATCCGCAATTGAAGTCGGATGTGAATTTCCGCCAGCTTATGGATGAACTGGCCGGAACGGAAAACCGGATCGCCGTGGAACGCATGCGCTACAACGACGCGGTCAAGCTTTTCAACCAGAGCATCCGCGTGTTCCCAAAAAATATAATCGCCAATTCATTCAATTTCAAGGAAGCCAAGTTGTTTGAAGCCGCGGCCGGTGCCAAAGAAGCGCCCAAAGTGGATTTCAACCAATAAAAACGCGCGGTTAAAAATCGGGTTTTAAATTATATGCAGAGACGCAAAATTTTGCGTCTCTGCATTTTTTTCAGTCGTGGGGGACGGAGGTTTACGGCAGTGATTTCGCGATTTCTTCTATTTGCTTTTTTAGTTGCGGCAAATTGTCCGAAATGACTTGCCAGACCATCATGATATCCACGCCGAAATACTCGTGCACCAAAATATGCCGCATGCCGATAATGTTGTTCCAGGGAATTTCCGGGTGTTGGTCCCTAAAGTCCTGCGGAAGGGCACGAGCGGCTTCCCCAATTATCTGGATGTGGTGGATAGCCCAATTTTGGATCAATTCATCCCGCAAAAACAAATCCGCGCCTTGAGCCGCATACTTTTCTATCCGCTCAATGGCTTCCAAAATATGCAATAAACGTTCACGGTTATTTCTCAAGGGATCGTGCCTCTCTAAGCACTTGTCCCCGGATTCGATCCCGCAGCCCCTGTTCAGTGACAATATCCACTTTGCGTCCCATGAGTTGATTTAACTCGCTCCATACACCCCCCAAATCTAAAAGACTGCGGCCGGGCTGCATGTCAACCAACAGATCAAGATCGCTCTGGTCGTCCGCATCGCCCCGGGCTACTGAACCGAAAACCCGTACATTGAAAGCACCATACTTATGCGCGATTTTTAAAATCTCATCACGCTTACTTGAAACGATTTCAATGATTCCCATAACATACCCTTTATTAAACATTTAATTATACATTTGTATGATTTTATTCCCACCTAGGGACGATTGCAACCGTTTTCCCGGAAGGATTCAATATTTTGTATCCCGGCTGGCAGAGACGCAAAATTTTGCGTCTCTGCATTTTTTTTACGGGGTTTTTGGGCGGCGCGTTTAAATTTGATTGTGTTTAACGGCGGAATGCTTTAAAACTGTGAGCGGAGTAGTCCGGGTGGTCGCTCCGGGGGTTCCCCCCGGGGAGGAAAGTCCGAGCTCCCAGGGCAGGGTGCTGGATAACGTCCAGTCGCGGCGACGCGAAGGAAAGTGCCACAGAAAATATACCGCCCGTGCCGCAAGGCAGGGGTAAGGGTGAAATGGCGAGGTAAGAGCTCACCGCGCTTCGGGTGACCGAAGCGGCAGGGCAAACCCCACCTGGAGCAAGACCAAATAGGAGGGCCTAAACCCGTTAAACGGGTTTTAAACCGCGGCCCGCGGTGTCCTCGGGTTGGTCGCTAGAGGCCGTCCGTAAGGATGGTCCCAGAGAAATGACCATCGCTTGGCTCGTCCAAGGCACAGAACTCGGCTTACAGGACTACTCCATTTTTTTAAAAATACATATTTCCCCTCCCCAGGATTTGGTGGGAGGGGACGGTATCGTGGTCAGACGATACCGGGGAGGGGGTAAAAGTTTTGTATTTAAAAGCTTGTCCCCTCACCTACATCCTCTCCCACAAGAGACTGTGTCACAACTGTCTCAACGAGAGGAATGAGCATCATATAATATCCCCTCTCCCCGGCGTTAGCTGCGGGAGAGGGAG
>JAGVPM010000111.1 GCA_020052235.1 Candidatus Goldiibacteriota bacterium | reverse complement strand
TCACTGTTTAAAGGCAAAACCAGATTGCTTCGTCGCTAAAAACGTTCCTCGCAATGACAATCATTGTAAAGCCGTTACTGTTACACTACACTAGCATATTTGCAAGTTCCCGCTCAATACTATCATGGGGTCTTAGTATGGATTGGGCGTGGTCTCCGGGCAATCCAAGCCAACCCCAACAGAGTCCAGGCCAGGCATAGCCATGCCACCCAGGGGCCCCATTGAACATAACGCGTTAATGTGGTTCTCAATCCCAGGCGCTTAACTAAAATATCCGCGTGATTGAGCGGCAAAAATCCGAGTAAACGTCCATAGGGATCATAGACACAAGAAATTCCAGTGGCAGCCGTGCGCACCAAATAGCGGTTGGTTTCAGCGGCTCTAAAAGCTGAAAAAATGGCGTGTTGAGCCGGAGCGGCCGTTGCCCCAAACCACGCATCGTAAGTCACCACCACCAGCAACTGGCTGCCCTGTTGAACCAACTCGGAAGCATATTGGGGAAAGATGCTTTCGAAACAAATTAATCCCCCAACGGCCGCAGGATGACCGGCGAACCTGCCCACCAATGGGATGCGCTGCGTACCTGGTGTAAATTCTCCATTCTCATAACGCGGAACCATTTTACGGATGAAGAACAACAATGTGCGTTTGAAAGGAATGTATTCCCCAAAAGGGACCAGATGCATTTTGGAAATCCGCCCGGTCACCATTCCTTCTAAATTTATCCAAAGCATGGAGTTGAAATAACGGTATTCTCCGCGCTCAATGATATCCACCGTATCGGAAGCGACGATCTGCTGGGTGTTCCATTGCCGGGACCAGAGTTTTACTTCATTGGCCAAAGTGTGATCCCAATTAAAAATACCCGGGAAAGAGGATTCCGGCCAGATCAAAAGTTCCGCATTTTGCGCAATGGCGCCATTGCCTAAAGCATGAAACCGGTCAAGCGTAGTACGGCGGTATGGGCCATCCCAAGGTTGATTTTGATCGATGTTGCCCTGTAAAGCCGCCACGGTAATTTGAGCTTGATCCTGAACGGCATGCAAACGGCGTTGCTCAAGATAGCCGCCTAAAATCAAAGCCAACACTAAAAATAATGTCACCAGTCCCTGCCCCCAGAGAATGGGGCGGGCAATCGTAACTTTATCCTCCCCGCCGGATTTTACCAGGAACCGGCGCAAACCTGCCACAAGGCCGAAATTGATGAACACGGATAAAAATGAAAGGCCCCAGACGCCTCCGAAAGGAACCAGCGCCATGAGATAGGGATTTTGATGATGGGCATATCCCAAGGCCACCCAAGGAAAACCGCTGACCATGTAATTACGGATATATTCCAAAGCCACCCATAATGCCGGAGCTATGCCCCAGGCAGGCAGTCCGCGGCGCAACATCAGGTGGTACAGCAGCATAAACACTGCGGGATAACAGGCCAGGTACGCAGTTAAAATCAGCCACACGCCCGGTCCCAAGGGGCCCAAAGCGGGCATGACCGCCAACCAAACCAGACTTACGCCAAAGTAGATAAAACCGAAAAAGAATCCCCAACCCGCATAGCGTGCCAAGGATGTGGCATGGATCAAAGCCAGGGGTATTAAGCTGAAAAAAGCCAGAAACCCGCCCGGCCAAGTCAGGTGAATCCCAAACGGATTGGGAAACGCGCAAGCGCACATCAAACCGCCGGCCAAGGCTAAAAAACCCTGGCGCAACCATTCGGATGAAAAGCTGATTTTTCCAGGCAACTTCAGCATAAGTTTAAACCTGAGCCCAAAAAGCATGGGCCCAATTCCAAAAATCCAGGATATATGTTCCGGTCTCCTGCAGAAAAGTCCAGGGTTGGATCACGGCAGGGGCGATCAGCATCAAAAGCAGGGTGATCATGCATAGATTCATGAAGTAGATAAAAATAACGGAAAAAATTACGCCGCATTGCTGTAAATCGCTCTGATGTTCGCGCAGTGAATGCAAAGTGAGCGCCACGTGAAAGGCAAAGGTAAAGCCGATAAGCAAGGAAACCAAAGGCTGATATTTGGGAGCTGTAATGATAAAAAATGGAATCAGGAGCGAGGTATAAAAAGGAAAAAAATACGGCGCCAGAGCAACAAAAAAATTCGTCTTGGACAAGGTTACTTGTCCCCCCAGCGAAGAAACTTGCAGGGATTTGGTCCGGCCGCCGAATACAAAGGCCCAAAAAGCATGCGTCAATTCGTGCCCCATGACATGGATAAAAATAGGCCTCCACAAGACCAAGTGCATGAGCGTATAAACACCCACCCCGGTCAGGCAAGCCAGTTGAATTAAATCAGCAAATTGAAAAAAACTCAAACGGTGCACCAAAGTCACGGTGCCGAAAGAGCTGGGTATAATTAATAACAAGCTGAAGAAAAATTTTAAAAAGGAAAAAGACGTACGCTGGGTTGATTTGCTCTTCGGCATATAATCAGGGCCTAGGCCAACGTTGAACGGTTGCGGCCGTTTTCCTTAGAACGGTACAGCGCGGCATCGGCGGCTTCGATCAGGCCCAACGGTGTATTGATATCACGCGGCGCTTCGGCAACTCCAATGGAGATTGTAATAACCACATTCTTCCCATTAATTTCGTGAGGAACATTCTCCACGGTTTTACGCAAACGTTCCACGGCGATTAAAGCTTCTTCCTTGGTGACTTCGGGCATAATCACGGAAAATTCTTCCCCGCCGTACCGTGCCGCAATGTCCACGTCGCGGAAGTTTTCCTTAATGGAGGTGGCGACGGAAATGAGGATTTCATCGCCTTTGGTATGCCCAAAGGTGTCGTTGATGCGTTTGAAGTGATCGATGTCGATCATGGCCATGGATACCTTGCCGCGGTATCGTTCGGCACGCTTGAATTCATCGTCCAAACGGAGTTGGAAGTAACGCTTCAAATAAAGCTTGGTCATGGCGTCGGTAATGGCCAGTTCATACAAGCGGGCATTTTCAAGCGCAATGGCCGCCAGGGATCCCAAGGTGTTGACAAAATCCTTTTCCCCCTGGTTAAAATCCTCTCCGGACAACTTTTTGCCCATCAACAACATACCCACTACATTTTTCTTAACGGTTAATGGAATAATCATGGCTGATTTATGTTCAATGAAAAATGCCGCTTCTTTTTCAAATTCCGGCTTATTTTCAAGTTCGCTGAATAAAACAGGTTGTTCGGCCATACGGAGCAGATTTATGAATTCCTCCGAGCAAACGACGCTTTGCATGCGTTCCTGTTTTCCGCGTATGCCTTTTTCATAAACAATACCCATCGTGTTGCCTGCACGGGTTTCCAACAGCATGATGGTCATGATGGTAATGCCCAGCTGCCCCATGCTGGTAAAGCAGGCGATTTTCAGTATGGATTCCATGGATAAGGTGGAGTTTAGTTCCTTGCCGATGTTGAACAAGGTGAAAAGGTCATACACTTTTTTGTCCAATTCGCGGTAGGTTTTTTCAATGATTTCCGCATGGGAAGCCAGCTCGATGTTCGAGGTTTCCAATTCCATGCGTTTCATTTGCGCATCAAGAATGATTTGGTTAAAACTGTTGGCCAACAAACCCAGCTCATCGTCGCGCACCAGGGAGATTTCACCCTGGCGCAATCCTTGAAGGGTTTCTTCCGTTTCCTTAATAAGTGTTTGAATGGGACGGTATAATTGAATCAGAATATAAATAAAGAAAAAAACATTCAGCGCGATTAAAAGCCCGATCAATCCCAGCACGGCATACCGCATGGACGCATCCGGAAAGCGCAGCGTCAAAAAAGCCGAAACTATAAGCCCGCAGGTCATAATCAGGCTGCCCAGGAAGATAAATTTGAATTTACTTCGGCGGAAATGGGTCCAATAACTCACGATTCACTCCGTGAACTGAACCGCTTCAGCATGCGCAGTTCATTGGTATGATGAAGCCGGCGGTATTCCACTTCATCCATCAGGGTTTTCATCAAATAACGTCCCAACCCGCCGACCCGGCGCTGCTCAATGTGTTCTTTTAAATTGGGCAAAGGGGTTTTATCGCTGTTGAAAGCACGGCCCTGGTCGGTAATGATGATTTCCATGTCCTCGGGGTGGAGGCGAATGTTGATTTCCACGTCTTGGAACGAATCATAAGCATACGCGTGCTCAACCACATTGGCCAGGGCCTCATCCAAGGCCATTTCAATTTGCGAAATTTGTTCTTCATTGATTTTTTCTTCCCGGGCAATACCGACGATAAAATTCCTGACCAGATTCAAATAGTTGATATCACTGGGGATTTTAAAATTTAATTGCCGTAAAAAACCGTCTGCTTGCGGCAGACCGGGTTTTAAGGGAATGACATGACCGCGGAGATCCACAAAGTAAATATAGTTGCAGGTTACGCAGCGGGTGACATCGGCTTTGCTGACCACGTTGGATTTGCCGCAACCCGGGCACTGAATGGAAAACGGGAAAGAAATTTTTTCCCCCTCTTCCCGGACGGTCATGGCATGCTGCCCCTCGATAAGATCATCCCAAACCCGCAAAGTGACCAGCCCGGGACCGGATACGATGACCTTTCCTTCCCATACTCCGTTTTGCATTTGAGGCAAAAGCGTGGGCGAAATCATGCCCCGGCTGGCCATAAGGTGGGGGATTCCCGTATACTCCGGGAGCAAACTATCGTATTGATCTTTGGCTTCGATCCGCAGGGTAAACGGTTGGCCGGATATCACATCGCTGCTGTTTAAAAGTAAAGTAAAATGGTCGACCAAGGAATGGATTTTTAACGGAAGCAGGCCGACCAGATCTTCGTCGCTGGTTTCATGAACTTTGTTAAAAAATTTAGGATCGTATTTTTGCAGATCTTGTTTGAGTTTTTGGGAACAATGCGCCACCCATAGGTCGCTAATGTGCAGCGGCAGGCTGTTAATCAGGCCGATCAGCAAGCCCAGGCCGAAAGGCGTGTAATGCTCCATGGTTTGGAAATCCAGGATTAAATGGCGCGCCTGATTTTTCATCAGTAAGGTCCATACAGGGTCCAGCTGGGAAACCAGGGTTTCGTCCAGGGTGTTTTCCATGTGTACCAGCAGTACCTTGGTACAGGTCTTTGTTTGACAGGATTTTATTATGAGTTTATTCATTAGGCAAAATCCTCAAACACACGGTTCACCCTATAACTCAAGCAGGAAAAAAGGAAGGTATAACCCCACTTTAGTTGGCTTCAGCGAACTTGGCCACGGCAGCCGTTTCGGTTTCCACAATTTGAAACAATTCCGAAAAGCCAAGCAAATCAAAAACCTTATAGATTTTGGGCGAAAGATTGGTTAAAACAATATCCCCGTTGTTGTCACGGATTTCATCAATGACACCCATAAACGTTCCCAATCCTGCACTGCTGATATAGTCTAATTTTGCCAAATTGATTATAAGCTTAAATTTTTTCTCTTTGATCAGGTTATTAAACGTTTCCTCGAGTTCGGCCACGGTATAAGCATCGAGAAAACCTTCCACATCGACGACGGTACATTCGGGATTGATTTCCGACGAATGCACTTTGACATTAATTTTCTTCATTCTTACACCTCCACCTACAAGTGGAAAAAATTTTAACACAAAAATAAATGAATAGGAAATTTTTTTTGTTATATAAAGCGGAAATCAGCACCGGGTTGAGAAAAAAATGTTATTCAACCTTCACCGTGACCAGGGTAATGTCATCATGTTGCGGCGCACCGGCGGTAAATTCCATTAATTCATTGATAATCGTATCACTCAAGGCCTGTGCATCCAAATGCACATATTTGCCCAAAACCTGTGCCAGCCGCTCTTCGGTGAACTCTTCCTCTTTTGTATTCATAGCTTCAGTTACACCATCGGTGTAGATAATAAAAACATCCCCGGGTTTCAAATCAATGTCCATGGATTGAATTTTGGCATTAAACCTATCCCCGCTGTCCAACCCCAGGGCAATGCCCGAAGGGTTGAACAATTCGACGCGGCCGTCTGGGTGCCCTAAAATCAGCGGATTGTGCCCTGCGTTGGCGCAATTCAAACGTTTATTGGCCAAATCGATGATGGCATAAAACATGGTCACAAACATGCCTCGTTTAATGTCTTTGTATAAAAGCGCATTGGTTTTGTTCAACGTCAAAGCGGCATCAGTGATTTGCGCCTGCGAACGCAAAATACTGCGTGTCATAACCATGACCAAAGAACCCGGAACGCCTTTACCGGAAACATCCGCCACCGTGATGGCCAAATTTCCCTTATCTTTATTAACCCATAAAAAGTCGAAGTAATCTCCGCCGACCTCTTTGGCGGATTTATAGAAGGAAACGATTTTAAATCCTTCGATTTTCGGATTTTCTTTAGGCAGCAAAACCGCTTGAATTTTTCTGGCGGTTTCCAATTCCTGCTCCATTTTTTCTTTTTCAATAATTTTAACCTGTGCGGTTTTTAAATCAGAAGTCATTTTGTTGAAGGTGCGGGCCAGGTTGCCGATTTCATCTTTGCTTTTTACATTAATGGTAAAATCCAAATTGCCTTGACCGATGATCTCCGCGCCTTTTTCCAAGGCTCGAATGGGCCGGACAATTAGGCTGACCATGATGACTGTTACAAAAATCCCAATTAAAATAAAAATCAGGGCCAAATAACTAATCTGCTGAATGGCTTCCTGAATGGTTTTTTCAATGAATGTTTGAGACAAACCGATGTGGATCTCACCGATGGAAACCTGATTATTTAAAAGTATCGTAACTCCGATATCAACATTTTTTGTGTTTTTGTATTGAAAGGGCTCGGAAATCCGCATCTTGCTGCCGCCGATTTCCTTCACATCGGGAGGGCGGCGATACATTTTTTCCGCATAAGCAATGTCGTTATGTGCGGCGATAATTCCCTTTTCATCCACGATCAGCGCGTAATTGACGCTGTGATTCTCCATGGAATCTTTAACCAAGGTGGAAAGTGTCAAAATGTCCCGCACCACCAGGGCTTTGGAGGCATTCATGGCCAAGTTGCGCGCAATGGTAATACCGCGCTGGGTCATTTCCTGGCGCAAGGCCTGCTCTTCACCTTTCAGAGCGAAAACGCTGATAAAGATAATGGTTAATGTAAGCAGCAAGGTAACGGAAGCACCGAATTTATAACGCAAGCTTCCTTTTTGTTTTTTAGTGGATTGTTTAACTCCGGGTTTGACCGGACTTTTTTTGGCAGCCGGAACCGGTGTCGCAGGCACTTTGACTGGAGGCATAAAATCGTCATCCTTGGACAATGTAATGGAGTTACTCTACCTTTATACCTCGTTTTTCCATTTCCTTCAACTCCATTTCCGCTTTGGCGATTGAACTTTTAGCTTCCTGGTTTTGGGGGTCCAACACCAGGATTTTTTGCCAAACTTCGATGGCCCTGCGGTTTTGTCCGTCCAAATAGAGCGACACGCCGTCGTAGTACAATTTTTTTATTTCGTCCTTGTTAACCGCCGCATGCGAAACTTGCCCGGTCAATTTGGACAAATAATCCGCGGCTTCCCCATTGCCGGGATTCAATTTCAAAACTTCGTTGAATTTTTCTTTGGCTTCCGCCACCCGCCCGGCATTGGCCAACTCGATGCCCCGGGCCATTAAAGCCTTGAGATTGTCGCGCAGTTGAGTGCGTGCTTTGTAGAGGAGATTTTTAGTGCGCTGGTCTTGGGGCGATACTTCCAAAGCCTGTTCCAAATTGGTAATGGCTTCGTTAATTTTCCCCTGGGATAAGAGTTCAACTCCCTTGCGGTAATATTTTTCCGACTCGCTTTTTTGTTCGTTTTGCAGCTTATCCACGTATTGTTTGGCCACCAGATTTTTCGGATCAACTTTCAACGTGCTTTTGAATTCTTCCAAAGCGGCCTTCACATTGCCTTTTTTCATGTAATCCAAACCTTGCGAGGTAATGAGGTCGTTGGTGGAGACTTTCTTGGTTTTTAATTTTTTCATGCCCTCGGAAGCGGCTTGGTTGTTGGGATCGATTTTTAATACCGCATCCCATTCGCGATAGGCATCCTGGAAACGATTTTGCAGAAAAAATTGTTCGGCATTGGTATTATGCGATTTAATGTCTTTGCCGGTTTTATTTTGCGCCGTGCTGATGAATTTTTTGGCGTTTTCATTGTCGGGATCAAGTTTTAAAACTTTTTCCCAACTGATAACGGCATTCTGAAAGTCATTATCCAGATAAGCCTGGCTGCCTTTACGCAAATAATAATCCACGGCTTTATTTTTCAAAACTTGATACCGGCTTTTGACCGCAGCGTCTTCCGGCATCATTTTTAAAACCTGATGGGCATAATACAATGCTTTAATATAATCGCCCTTGTCTTCAAAAGAGATGGATAATTCCTGAAACGCGTTGGTGTAATTATTATTTAAAACTGTCGCTTGTTTAAATTCTTTGATGGCCGCGTCCAGGTTGGCCTGGCGGCGGTTGATGATTCCCAGCCCATAGTGCGTCTCGGCTTTGGTGGGATTAATTTGATTGGAGTAATTGAACAATTTGGCGGCTTGATTAAGGTCGTCTTTGTAAAGATAGGCGAACCCCAGGTTCGTCAAGGCATCGGCGCTTTTGGAGATTTTTTCCGGGGCATGCGAGTAAAGTTTAATGATTTCATCAAATTGCCCTTTTTGGAAATAGACATCCGCTAAAAAGTTATAAGCTTTATCCGATTTGGGATCGCTTTGCACCAAGCGTTTGTAAGTTTGAACCGCGTCATCCGTTTTTCCCGCCTCGGAATAAATGGTCGCCAGCGTCAGGAGCGTATCCGTGCTGTTGGGTTGAACCGAAAGGCTTTGCAGCAGTTGTGAAATGGCCGCTTCATAACGCTTCTGTTTGTAATAGACTAGACTCAGATTGTTCAGGGCATCGGTGTTTTTAGGATTTACATCCAAAGCTTTTTTATAATACGTTTCCGATTCATCCAGTGATTCGATTTGCAGATGAATTGTTCCCAGCAGAACCAAAGCCGTTTCATCTTTGGGTGTAATTTCCAACAAGCGTTTTAAGGGTGGAATCGCTTCCTTGAATTGTCCATTTTGATAATACGCCAAGCTGGTGTTGAACAAAGAATTCGGATCATCTTTGCGGGGTTCACCGGAGGATTTGGCGGCTAAGAGCACGAAAGGAATAAAAAGCAGTAGCAGTAAAAGCGCATTTGAAAAAAGAAATTTTAGAAGGAAGTTTCTTTTCGCCATCATACAATGGCCTGCTTTCTCTTACGATTGAATGCACTTATCTTAATATTAGTTAGATTTTTTGTCAATTATTTTTTCGTTATTTTTTCAAAAAAATTAAAAAAAATTGTAACTAAAAATAGAAATAACCAATAATTTAAGGGTTTTACGTTGATTAATTTGGTGAGCCGGGAGAGGATCGAACTCTCGACAATCGCCTTAAAAGGGCGGTGCTCTACCAACTGAGCTACCGGCTCACAATTTAAAAAAACGGATCCAACATTATGGTTTGCGAACGTTCTTCCCCAATAGAGATAACCGAAATCTTTGCACCGACCAATTCCTCGATCCTATCCAAATACCGGCGGGTATTTTTAGGAAATTGGTTGATGTTTTTTGCACCGGAGATATCTTCGTTCCATCCCGGCAATTCTTCATAAACTGGTTGAATACTTTCCACATCCTCCAAGGATGCCGGAAAACTGGAAACCCGCTCACCGTTGATCAAATACTCGTTGCAAATATACAAGGTTGGAATACCCGTCAATACATCCAACTTGGTTACGGCCATTTGTTCAAAATGATTGAGCACTTGCGCCCGCCGCACAACCACGGCATCAAACCATCCGCAGCGCCGGGGACGTCCGGTCGTGGCGCCAAATTCGCGTCCGCGTGTCCGCAGATCTTCCCCGCCGTCACTGATTTCCGTGGGCAGAGGTCCTGAACCCACGCGGGTTGTATAGGCTTTTACAATTCCCAGGATTTTTTCAATACGGGTCGGTCCCACACCCGTGCCTGTGGAAGCACCACCGGCCGTGGGGTGAGAAGCGGTCACAAACGGATACGTTCCAAAATCAATATCCAAAAACGTACCTTGTGCACCTTCGAAAAGCACTTTTTTCTTTTCATCCAACATCCGATTGATCAAGGTCACGGTATCGGTCACAAAGGGCTTTAACCGCCGACCTAAAGCCAAATACGGGCCCACTATATCACGGCTGTTAAGTTCTGTCACCGCATAATATTGTTTGAACATGAAATTTTTTTCTTCCAAATTGCGCTGGATTCGTTTTTCCAAACGGTCAGGATGCATCAGGTCAATCATACGGATGCCGATACGGGCAAACTTGTCGTTATAAGCCGGCCCAATGCCCCGGTGAGTGGTGTCGATTTTTCCCGATCCGCGTTTGGTTTCATTGGCCGTGTCCAAAGCCCGGTGATACGGAAAAATAACATGTGCCAATTCGCTGATTTTTAAATTTTCACCGATCTCTATGCCTTTGGCCGTGAGTTCCTCAATTTCAGCGATCAATGCCGTTGGGTCGATCACCACGCCATTGCCGATGATGCAGAGTTTACCTTTATGCAGGATTCCGGACGGAATCAAATGTAAAATGTGCTTTTTACCTTCGATGACCACCGTATGCCCGGCATTGTTGCCGCCTTGGTAACGAACTACGGAATCGGCATTTTCCGCGAGCAGATCAATAATTTTCCCCTTGCCTTCATCGCCCCATTGGGCGCCCACAATAACTACGTTCGGCATAAATGTCCTCTTGATTCGAGATAAAGCACCTTAAACCGCAAGGTGTTGGTATTAAATACTAAAGTTTAACCAGCTTAATGTCTTTGATTTTAGCGGTTTGCGCCAGCTTGGCCAGCAATTCCTTCGGCACTTCAGCATCCAGATTCAAAATGCTGACCGCGTCCCCGCCTAAGGTTTTGCGTCCCATATGCAGAGCCGCAATGTTAATATGCGCATCACCCAACATGGTTCCCATGCGTCCCACAATGCCGGGTTCATCGGTATGCGTGAATACCAGCAAAAATCCTTCGGGGTTGAAATCCGTATGATATCCGAACATGTTTACCACGCGCGGATCGCGTTTTTTGCCAATCAAAGTCCCGACGATCTGACGGATCGACTTATCGGTTTCGATTTCCACCGTGAAGGTGCTGGTGAAGTCTTGCGTTTCCTTGGTCGAAGTTTCCATCACTTCAATGCCGCGCTCTTTGGCTAAAACCCGGGCATTCACAAAATTGATGGAATCCGACAACATGGAGGACAGCAGTTCCTTTACGGCTGTAACCGTAAGGATGTTGGTGGGAAATTCGCTGATTTCCCCGGAATATTTCAAACAGATTTTTTTAACCTGGCCGTCCAAAATTTGCGCCTGCAGGCTGGCCAAACGCTGGGCCAGCAGCAAATAGGGCGACATTTCTTTTAATAATTCCGGCGGAATGGAAGGAATATTGGCTGCATTGCGGATCATCCGGCCCTTGAGAACGTCTAAAATTTGCTCGGCCATCACAATGGCGACATTCACTTGGGCTTCTTCCGTCGAAGCGCCCAAATGCGGAGTTACCACAATGTTGGGCAGATTCAACAGTTCCATATCCTTCGGGGGTTCTTCCTCAAAAACGTCCAAAGCGGCTCCGGCAACTTTACCGGATTTCAAGGCTTCCCGCAAGTCCGCCTGACGGATAATTCCGCCGCGGGCGCAATTGACGATGCGGACTCCGGGTTTCATTTTTTCAAACTGGGCTTTGCCGATCAAGCCTTCCGTTTCCTTGGTTTTGGGCGTATGCACTGTAATGAAGTCGGCATTAACAATAATTTCGTCCACCGTGGCCAATTGGAGATTTAATTTTTCGGCCTTATCCTGGGAAACAAACGGGTCATAAGCCAGGATTTTCATGCCGAAAGCCTGGGCGCGCTTGGCCACTTCGGTGCCAATTCTTCCAAGCCCGATGATCCCCAGGGTTTTCCCGAACAATTCAGTACCCATGAATTTTTTACGATCCCATTTTCCCTGCCGCATGGTGGCATCGGCCTGGGGAATGTTGCGGGCCATGGCCATGATCATGGAAAAAGTATGTTCAGCCGTGGAAATGGTATTTCCATCCGGGGTATTCATGACAATAATGCCGCGGCGCGTGGCTTCGGCAATGTCCACGTTGTCCAATCCCACACCGGCGCGGCCGACAACTTTCAAGCACTTTCCCGCTTCCAAAACTTCCTTCGTCACTTTGGAATCGCTGCGCACGATCAAGGCATCATAATTGGGAATGATTTTTAATAATTCCTCAGCCGAAACTTTCTCCCGGGCATCAAGTTCGATTTCCGGATCGGCTTTTAAAACTTGCTGGCCTTCAATGGACAGATTATCACTAATGAGAACCTTAAACATGAGTCGCGCCCCCCGTTACGGTACTATCGTCCGAATAAAACTTTTTCAGCCGCAGCCACGCCTTGGCCGATCTGGAGAACATAATTTTGTTCCAACAGCGCACGCTCCACGGCGGCCACGGTGGCAATCACATCAAAATCATCCGCATAACCCAAATGACCAATGCGGAAAATTTTGCCTTTAGCCACGCCCTGGCCGGTGGCCAAGGTGATGCCGTACACATCGCGCACGGTTTTGAACAACTTGCTTACATCCACGTTTTCGGGCACATAAATGGCCGTGACCGCATTGCTGGCTTGTTGCGGAGCATAGAGTTTCAGCCCCAAAGCTTTCATGGCTTCGCGCGTGGCTTGCGCCAAGCGGGCATGCCGGTCCCAAATCGCTTCCAAACCTTCGGCTTCAATCAGACGCAGCGCTTCAGCCAGTTGCAGGATCAGCGAGATACTGGGCGTATACGGCGTATCGGCCAAGGCTTCGGCTTTCATGGCTTTTTGCGCCTTGGCCCAGCTGAAATAATATTTGGGACATTTGGAAACATTGGCCAATTCCCAAGCTTTGGCGGAAATGGAAACAATGGCCAATCCCGGAGGAATCATCAAGCCTTTTTGGGAACCGGCCACAACCACGTCGGCTTTCCATTCGTCGGTTTTCATGGGGATGGCGCCCAATCCGGAAATTGCATCCACCACCAGCACCGCCGGTGTTTTGGCCACAATGCCGGCAATGGTTTTTATGTCGGATTCAATGCCTGTTGAAGTTTCCGACAGAGTCGTGAACACCGCTTTGATCGCAGGATCGGCTGCCAGGCGTTTTTGTATTTCTTGCGGATCCACCGGCGTGCCCCACGCTACTTCGTAGTGTTCGCTCTGCACTCCGTAAGCCTTGGCAATATCCGTCCAGCGGTTGCCGAAGTTGCCGCAGGAAGCAACCAGGATATGGTCGCCGGGTGAACACAGATTCACCACAGCGGCTTCCATGGCGCCGGTGCCAGCGGCCGGATAAATCAGAATGTCATTTTCGGTTTTGAAAACACGTTTTAATCCGGCAACGACTTCGGTCAAAATTTTACGGAACTGCGGAGTCCGGTGGTGCATGATCGGTTTGGCGGCTTCAGCTAAAACCGTGGGGGGAACCTCGGTCGGTCCCGGAGTCATTAAACGTTTTTTATACAACATGGCGCCCAGCTCCTTTAGGGTTGATGCGTAATTGTGTCGCGCACGGTGCGCGTTAATTCGGCGATGCCCAATCCGGTTTTGGCGGACACGGTTAGTAATTTCGGCTGCCAAGACTGATCTGAAAAAGATTTCGCAATGTTTTTTTTGCGTTTTTCCAGCTCAATCCGCGAAAGTTTATCACATTTATTTAGGACCAACAAGTAGAAATAGGCAAAATGTTGTCCCCAATCCAACATTTTTTTATCGCTTTCCTGCAAGGGTAAACGCGCATCCAGCACGTGCAGGATACAGGCAATGGTGGGGCGGTCTTTCATATAGCCCTCAACCAACTGAGCCAATTCGCGCCGCTGGGCCAGCGACATTTTGGCATAGCCGTACCCCGGCATATCCACCAAAAGAACTTGATCCCAAAAGGCATAAAAATTTAAGGAACGGGTGCATCCCGGTTGGCTGGAAATGCGCGCTGCCTGTTTCTTGTCATTGCGGGCCGTCAAGCCCGCCATGCGGTTGATGATGGAGGATTTTCCAACATTGGAACGTCCGACCAATATAATTTCGCGGGGTCCGGGAGCAGGAATTTGATCCACGGTATAAGCCGTGGCTTGCAGCTTCAAATCGCTGAGCGCCATTTTAGGACAGCAACGGTGTCTGCGGCAAGTGTTGATCCGCGTGAACTTTGACGCTTTTATTGGTTTTTTTAACTTTTTTAGGAATTGGTTTTTCCACCAACGCCAGAGTCAATACCTGCGCCATATCTTCAACCAAGTGGATTTTTAAAGCCCGCTTAACTTCCACAGGCAGTTCGTCCAAATCCTTGCCATTGGCTTGGGGCAAAATAACCGTTGTGATGCCCGCCCGGACCGCCGCCAGCAATTTTTCCTTAAGCCCCCCAATGGCCAAAACACGTCCCCGCAGCGTGATCTCGCCGGTCATGGCCACGGATTTTTGCACCGGCACATTGGTCAATGCGGAAATAATCGCCGTAGCCATGGCAATTCCTGCCGAAGGTCCATCCTTGGGAATGGCGCCTTCGGGAACGTGAATATGAATATCCGTTTGGGTGTAAAAATCCAGCGGGAGTTTAAAATCGCGGGCATGGGCGCGCGCATAACTCAAAGCCGCTTGGGCCGATTCCTTCATCACATCGCCGAGTTTGCCCGTGAGGGTTAACTGGCCTTTACCCGGCATGAGGGTTACTTCAATGGCCAGCAATTCCCCGCCAACTTCGGTCCAAGCCAAGCCGGTGGAAACGCCTATTAAATTTGAACGTTCGCGCTTGCGGCGGACGATTTTTTGGGCGCCTAAGAATTTAGATAAATCCATTTCGGTCAAAACCCGTGACTTGCGCATCTTTCGCTCAACTTTCAAACGGGCGATTTTACGCATAATGGCGGAAATTTCACGGTTTAAATTGCGAACCCCGGCCTCGGAAGTATAACCAGAAATAAGTTTCTCAATGATTTTTTTAGGAACCACCAAATCGTCACGCGTTAGGCCGTGCTCGGTCAATTGATGCGGCACCAGGTAACGATCGGCAATTTGAGTTTTTTCTTCCAGCGTATAACCGGGAATTTCAATGACTTCCATGCGGTCGCGCAACGTAGGATGCAGATTATAAATCACATTGGCGGTCGCAATGAACATGATCTCCGAAAGGTCGAAATTCACATCCAGGTAATGGTCGGCAAAGGTTGTGTTTTGTTCCGGGTCCAAAACCTCCAGCAAAGCCGCGGCAGGATCCCCGCGAAAATCAGAGCCGATTTTATCAATCTCATCCAAAAGGATAACGGGATTTTTGGTTTTGGCTGTTTTTAATGCTTGAACAATACGCCCCGGCAAAGCGCCGATATAGGTGCGCCGATGGCCGCGAACTTCAGCTTCATCGCGCACGCCGCCCAGAGAGATGCGCACGAAATTGCGGCTAAGCGCTTTGGCCACGGAGCGGGCCAAGGAAGTCTTGCCGACCCCGGGAGGCCCCACCAGGCACAAAATAGGGCCTTTCATTTTGGGAGCTAATTTGCGCACAGAGAGGTATTCCAAAATACGGTCTTTGACTTTGCGCAAGCCGTAATGATCCTTATCCAAAACGTGCGCCACGTCGCGCACATCCAATTTTTCGCGAGTGCGCAAATTCCAGGGCAAGGCAAGGAGCCAATCCAGATAAGTCCGTATGACGGCTGCTTCGGGGGATAATGGCTGCATACGCTCCAGACGGGACAATTCTTTGATGGCTTTTTCATGCGCCTCGGCCGGCATTTTGGCCGCCTTGATTTTTTGCGTTAATTCTTCAGTTTCGCTCTCGTCGTCTTTTTGCCCCAGTTCGCGGCGGATGGCTTTGATTTGTTCGTGCAGATAGTATTCCTTTTGCGTGCTTTCCATTTGTTTGCGCACGCGGCCCTGAATACGGCGTTCAATTTCCAAAATCTCAATTTCAGTCGAGAGCAGCGCGGATAAAATTTCCAAACGCGACGCAGGTTCCAAGGCTTCAAGCAATTTTTGTTTTTCCTCCACTTTGGACGGCATGTGGGAGGAAATAATGTCAGCCAAGCGCCCCGGATCCTCGATCGCGGAGAGCGCATTGACCGTATCGGCGGTGATTTTTTTATTCAACCGGGAATATTGTTCGAACAATTCCCTGACACTGCGCATCATGGCAATGAGCGTCGGACCTACTTGGGTTTTTTGAGCCAAGCTTTCAAATTCAACGGTAAAAAATTTCTCGGTAGTCACATAATGGGTGATGCGGACGCGTTCCAAGCCTTCCACCAAAACTTTGATGGTGTTGTCCGGAGCCTTCAAGACCTGAAGAATTTGGGCGCGGACGCCAATGGAAAAAACATCCTGGGGCGCGGGGTCGTCGATTTGAGCCTGTTGCTGCGAGGCCAGAATGATCACCCGGTCCTTCAGCATGGCTTCTTCCAAAGCCAGTACGGATTTCCCGCGGCCGACAAAAAGCGGCACCAGCATGTGGGGAAAAACCACCAAGTCGCGCAAAGGCATCATGGGCAAGCTGGAGTTCGTTCCGGACGTTTTGTTGGTCGTCATAGGCGGATCTCCGTGATCTAGGCTAATTTCGCCAAGGGTTCCTCAGCGCCGGTTTGCAGAATCAAACGCGGGCTGGCTTTAAGCTTAATCACGTCAGGAGTGATGATGCACTCTTTGACATCATCGCGTCCCGGAAGTTCATACATCGGATCCAGCATAATTTCTTCCAGCACGGCGCGCAGTCCACGGGCGCCGGTCTGGCGCTGCAGGCTTTCTTGCGCAATTTCGTGCTGGGCTTCCTTGGTGATCGTTAATTTGACGCCTTCCAGGGCAAAAAATTTCTGATATTGCTTCACCAAAGCGTTCTTGGGTTCGGTTAGAATCCTCACCAAGGCCTGTTCGTCCAACTCGTGCAAAGCGGCGGTCACCGGCAAACGTCCGATAAATTCGGGAATCATACCGAACTTAATAAAATCTTCGGGCTGAACTTCCGCGAACAATTCACTGACATTCTTGGCTTTCCGGGTATGAACGTCGGCCCCAAATCCC
Organism: Candidatus Goldiibacteriota bacterium; assembly: GCA_020052235.1. Lineage (GTDB taxonomy): Bacteria > Oederibacteriota > JAAXVQ01 > JAAXVQ01 > JAAXVQ01 > JAAXVQ01. Next base: position 3,924 of record JAGVPM010000111.1, on the reverse strand, counting down.
AGGGTCTTCCGCCCTGTTCTTTGCTGCACGATCTTTTCCAAACCGATAAAAGCACCGCCGCAAATAAATAAAATGTTGGTGGTGTCGACTTTGATATATTCCTGTTGCGGATGCTTGCGTCCGCCCTTGGGCGGAACATTGGCAATAGTGCCCTCGATGATCTTCAGCAACGCCTGCTGCACACCTTCGCCAGAAACATCCCGGGTGATAGAAGGATTCTCACTCTTTCGGCCGATTTTGTCAATTTCATCAATATAAATAATGCCCCGCTCCGCGGCGGCCACATCATAATTGGCGTTTTGCAGAAGTTTCAAAATGATGTTCTCAACATCATCGCCCACGTAACCGGCTTCAGTCAACGTGGTGGCATCGGCAATGGCAAAAGGGACTTTTAATAAACGCGCCAGGGTTTGCGCCAACAAAGTTTTGCCCGTACCCGTGGGCCCGAGCAAAAGAATGTTGCTTTTGGAAAGCTCCACGTCGTCGATTATAGCGGGATCGTGCGCGTTGAGGCGTTTGTAATGATTATGCACAGCCACGGATAAAACCCGTTTGGCGCGTTCCTGTCCAATGACATAATGATCCAGAAAACGGTTGATCTCGGCCGGTTTCGGCGGTTTCTCGGGATGGGCGGCGGAAATATTGGTCTTCGGCCATTCACGCAAGAGCGCTTCGTTCAGCACCAGGACGCACTCGTCGCAAATATAACCATTTTGCCCTTGAATCAAGCGCCGCACAGCCTGCGAATCTTTGCCGCAGAAAGAACAATGAACGGATTTGGATGCGTTACGGACCACGATGTTCGAACTCCTTAGACTTTATTAACCATAATTTCATCAATCACACCATACGCTTTGGCTTCCTCGGCGGAAAGGTAATAATCGCGATCCGTATCTTTCAAGATGCGTTCAACCGATTGATTCGTATGTTTGGCGAGAATCCTATTCATGATCTCGCGCACGCGCATGATTTCCTTGGCTTGAATGTCAATGTCGGGCATGGCACCGGAAAATCCCGCCGACCCTTGGTGCATCATAATGCGGGAGTTGGGCAGCGCGTACCGTTTGCCCGGCGTGCCGGCCGCCAGCAGAACAGCCGCCATGGAAGCGGCCATGCCGACGCATAATGTGGAAACCGGCGACTTAATGAATTGCATGGTATCATAAATGGCCAATCCGGAAGAAACCACGCCCCCAGGACTATTGATGTACATGGAAATTTCCTTCTGGTCTTCCCCTTCCAAAAACAACAGCTGGGCGATAATCAAATTACTGATATCATCATTGATCGGTGTGCCTAAAAAAATGATCCGTTCCTTTAATAAACGCGAATAAATATCATACGCGCGTTCTCCGCGTTGCGTTTGTTCGACCACCATGGGAATGAGCGACATGCTGTAAGCCCTCCTTCGGGTATCGGATGTTGTAGGGAACAGGCATGCCTGCTCCCTACAAAAAAAACATTATTCTTCCTGGACTTTAGCGTTTTGAATAACCCAGTCCAGAGTTTTATCATCCCGCAGCCGGTCGCGCAAATCTTCCCAACGGTCCGACTGTTTTAAATAATCCTTTAAATTTTGCACGGGCTGACGGGACATGCGCGCCAAGCGTTCCACTTCAGCATTGATTTCATCGGCGGTAATGTCCAATTTTTCCAACAGGCCGATTTCCCGCAAGGCCAAATTGGCGCGCAGCTGGAACTCAACCTGGTCATGCTGCTGCGTTTTTAAAGCTTCGGGCGTAGTGCCGCTTTGCTCCCAGGTTTGTTGCTGCTCTTTCAAACGGTTCTCATGATCGCGAATAAGTTTTTCAAGAGAACGCTCAATCAATACCTCGGGAATTTTAGCCTGAACCATTTTCCCCAATTGTTCCATAATCTGGTCTTTCATACGCAGCCGGTTTTGCCGTTCCTGATCAGCTTCCAAATCTTTTTGAATACGTTCCTTCAATTCGTCCAGCGAAGCAAAGGGCCCCATTTCCTTGGCAAAGTCGTCGTCCAAGTTTGCCAGTTTCTTTTCCTGGATGGATTTTACCGTAACGGTAAAATCCACGCTTTTTCCAGCGATTTCTTCGGCATGATAATCAGCGGGAAATTTGGCGGGAAAGGTTTTGGTTTCATGCAAAGCCAATCCGGCTAAGTTCTGATCGAATTCCGGTATGGTTTGCCCGGTCCCCACTTCGACCGTATAACCGTCGGCTTTGGTATGCGGAACCGGCTTGCCTTCCAAATTACCCTCAAAGTCAATGGTAACCACATCGCCTTTTTGCGACACCCGGTTCTCCACCGGAGTCAAAACTGCGTTTTGCGTACGGAGTTTGTCGAGAACTTCCTCGATTTGACCGGGGGTGACCGCAATTTTTTTACGTGACAGTTTCAAGCCACGGTAGCTGCCCAATTTAACCTTGGGCAGAACCTCCAGGGTCAATTGATACGTAAGGGGTTTTCCCGGATCCAGCATGATGTTCTCAAATCTCGGCTGCATGATCGGAACGCTGTTGGTTTGATCAAGCGCCTGCCGGTAGGAATTTGAGATCAGATGTTCCATAACCTCTTCGCGTATTTCGCGGGTATATTTTTTCTTGATGACGTCCATGGGAACGCGACCCTTGCGGAAGCCGGGCAGCGTGGTATGGCGCTGGACGTTTTCGGACACTGTGGAAAATTCATGTTCCACTTGTTCCAATGGAATCTCCACTTGAATAATACGCGTGGCTTCACCTTTTTCCTGTAAATCGATTTTAATCATATGCTGAAGCTGGTGCGAGGGGCGGGACTTGAACCCGCATGCCATAGGGCACTAGATCCTAAGTCTAGCGTGTCTGCCAGTTCCACCACCCTCGCGTACAGCATAACCTCCCTTTTAAAAATAGAATTGCCCAATTATATTAAACCCCCGGCGAAGGCAAAGTTGTTTTGCATTTCACCGGGGGGTTGATTGGTGGTGGGTGCTACAGGGATCGAACCTGTGGCCCAATGATTAAGAGTCATTTGCTCTACCAGCTGAGCTAAGCACCCGAAATGATATCTAATTCTAAACACAAAAACCAACTACTTTAAACTTCCAACACCATACATTACATATAGCGGAAGGCTGGTGCGCCTGAGACGAATCGAACGTCCGACACACAGCTTCGGAGGCTGTTGCTCTATCCACTGAGCTACAGGCGCGTATAAATGCTTTACTTCCGCCGGACGGAAGGAAGATGGGGTGGGCGACGGGACTCGAACCCGCAACATCCAGGACCACAACCTGGCGTTCTAACCAATTGAGCTACGTCCACCGTGAGCCATACCCGGAAAAAAGCTTCAGATTCCCGGCGCTTCCCTCATGTAGTCGCATCATTTTACGTAAACTTTGCCGTTTGTCAATGTTTTTTCAAAAAGCTTTACAGGAAAAATAATGGTTTGCCTAAACCTGATTTCGCTGGAAATTCCTAAAAAAAATGAACTGGAAGATTCATGGCCCGGATATGTCAAATAGGTTGGATTTTGCTGAAGAGTTGAATGTTTTCAAGTCATGGGTAATTCAAGTTCAACCATGGTTCCTTCATGCAGGCGGCTTTTAAGGGAGATTTTTCCGCCGTGAGCCTCCATAATTCTTTTGCATAAACTCAAGCCCAATCCGAATCCGCCGGTGTTTTTTGAGCGGGAACGGTCAACACGGTAGAACGGCTCAAAAACTTTTTTCAAATCATCCTCAGGTATACCGCAACCATGATCCCGGATGGTAATTACAATTTGGTTGGTTTGAATCCTTGCGGAAATTTCAACGGGTTTGCTTCGAGGTGAAGAATATTTGAAAGCGTTTTCCAATACATTGGCAAATCACATGTGTCCAAATTAGCGCATAAAAAAGCCTAACCCCACCGGTATAATGGAAGCGCGCCCGACCAAAATACCGTGAAAACAAGGAGTTAGGCTATG
>JAGVPM010000145.1 GCA_020052235.1 Candidatus Goldiibacteriota bacterium | reverse complement strand
GGCCTGTTATGGGGCGGCGAAAAAGCTTCCAAACTCAAAGCCGTGGCCATGCTGGATTGGCTGGATTCCGACGGGCCCAAGCTGCTCGTGGAAAAGGATAAGACTTACGGCGCGCCCTGGGACTTGAGCCCCGGCTATGCTAAAATGAACCGGACGGGCTATGATTTTTCCTTGCGGGCCGCGTACGACGAACTGTCCCTGGATTTGCGTTATGCCAAAACCAAGCGCGGGGATTACATCGGCTTGCTGGGCAATTTGAATAAAACCGGATATCTGGACGAAGGCGGCTTTTTTGGCCAGCTGGCGTACAAGTGGAAAATTTTAGAGAAAACCCAACTGTTTGCCAAAGTCACCTACAATCAATTCGACGAACATATTTTATGGGAAATGTTCCCGGCCGGTTTCCTGTTTTCCTATCCCGAGGGTTATAAACTCGACATAACCGCCTCCACCAACAATACCGGGCTTGATTTGCAGCTGATACAGGAACTGTTCGCCGGCAACCGTTTTCTTTTTGGCGCCCAGGCGGAATGGAAAAACATTTACAACGTAACGCACAAAGCCAATGCCGATCCCTTGACCGGCGCCTATCAAGGATACATGCGCGACTATTCCCAGGACTTGAATTGGATCAAACCCGATGCCACGCGCAACTTAACGGCCCTTTTCGGGCAGGATGAATGGACGATTTCCGCCATCGGCTTGGGCGTAACCGCCGGCGTGCGCTACGATCATTACAGCGACTTCGGCGATACGGTCAATCCGCGCCTGGGATTGGTGCAAAAAGTCACGGATCATGAAAACATCAAAGTGTTGTACGGTACGGCGTTCCGCGCCCCAAATTTCCGCGAACTTTACGACCAGAACAACCCCAACACCAAGGGCAACACTGCTTTGAATCCGGAAACCATCACCAGCGGTGAAATTTCCCTGGAATCCGATCTTTATACCAAGGGCGCCCTGGCCCGCTTGAATTATTTCAACAACCGCATTCGCGATCAAATCGTGGTGGATGCCACGACCACCTCTGGACCCAAGCCTTTTGTGAATACCGCCGATGTGGTGTACAGTTATGGCGTGGAATTGGAAGTCAAATACCCGTTTGATTTAAAACTCTTTAAGAGTAAAGCCGGCGGGGATTACGTGTATGCCAGCGGTTCCTATCAGCACTCGGAGAAAAACGGCGAGCTCCTTCTTAACGTGCCCATCTACCGGGGCGATATCGGCCTCAATATCACCTGCACGGATTACGTCACCCTCAACCTCAACAACTTCTATCGCGGTAAAATCGATTTGGGTGCCGACCAGCAGCTGGATCCCGTGCTGCTCACCGATCTGGCCATTGCACTGCGCACGCTGGACCGCGATACCGAGCTTAAACTGACGGCCACCAATGTGTTTGACCGTCCATACAAAGACCCGGCCGAATGGTCCAATGTCCTCAGCAACTTGCCTAGAGAAGGCCGCGCCTATTTTGCCAGCCTCAGCACGCGGTTTTAATTTTCTGCTTTAAATAAAAAAGGGGTGCGGTGAAAACCGCACCCCTTTTTTATTCCCGTAGGGTCCAGGCATGCCTGGACCCTACAAACCCAAACAACGTTTATGGTTTTTTAATCGGCATATCCGCCAGGTCTTCGTCATAGGTCAAGTCCCGTCCCAGGGACAACATTTCCGCGGTTAAATATTGTCCAAATTGCTCAAAAAATTTCGCTTTCAATTCCTCGCCCAGCTTCTTATCACCGGCCAGGCTGGAAACTGCTTCGGTGGTCGTGATCTCCCGGTTTTTAACCGCAACCCCGATGCGAATAACAATCTTGCCTTCCGCGCCTTGACCCGTCAGCCGGATGACCAGTTTCTTGGGCTGCTCGAGCGCAAAACGCAGCTTCATATCATCTGCAACGCGCTTGGCTGCATGCGCAATCACCGGAATCCTGGGATCGGTCTTGCCCATAAACTCGGGCTGCCCTTCGGGAATCCCGCGAAACAACGAAGCCTGCCATAAACGCGACAACAATTTATCCAGTTGGGCCGCGGCTTCATTGGGATCTTTCGCCGCTTTGGTTTTCACGGCAATATCAAAAATGGTTTGGTTGCGGTAAAACACTAAATTTAAAATCCCGAACCCATCTTCCGAATTCGGCTGTTTTTCCAAGGACGTGGACACCATGCAGTCCGTGCCGTCCATGGTTTTGTTCTTGCTTACGGGCCGGTTGTCGGCTTTGCCTTTGGCCACTAAATTATCAATGAATTTTTCCGGCTCAATGTCGGGGGTGGCAAACGAGGCGATAATGCTGTATGCGTTTCCCTCAATATCCGTAAAGGTAAATCCCAAGCTTGCGCCCTGGTTGGCGGCATTGTCCTTAAGCGTGGTTAAGTCCGCCCAATCCTTCAGCATGACGGTAAATAAGCCGGATTCCGAAGTGTAGCTGTACCCGTCAAACACACCGTCTAAGGAAGCAAATGTATCTTGCTTGGATTTTGCACAGCCCAAGGCGCCGATCAACAAACCCATAAGCAAAAAACCAGTTGTTTTCCGAAACATATTCGCTCCTTTTGGTTGGATCCACAAAAACCAAGTTCTTTGGGGTAATGACTATCCGGCTAACCAACGCTAGTTTAAATGAAAAACCCTTATTTGGTAAACCAATTTCTGCTTTTTCTTATAAAACGATATGCACCCAACTGCCTACGGCAGTCCGATTGGTCAGTTCAGCAGCCATTGCGGCGCTAAAAACACAATAAAGTTCACCACAGTGAATCCCGACCCCACCAATAAACGCACCAGCGTGAACTCCAGCGAATGGTATTTGTGCGCATTCAAAGCGCGCGTGGATATGAAAATCAAGTATCCTCCGTAAGCGATGGCGGCCGTCACAAAGCCCAGGCTGATGAAGCGCACACCGTAAAATTCAAAATATCCCAATCCGCTGATGACTACTTCCAGGCTCATCAAGACAATGATATGCCGCAATACAGCGCTCATGTCTTGGTGCCGCTTGGGTTTGATGACAAAAAATAAAACCACGAACAAAATCAAACCCATCAATGCTGCCCAGAAAAAGGAATCTTGTATGGCGGAAATGGAATGAGCCGCATTCACTGCCATAACCGCATCCATATCGTCCATGCCGGTTCATCCCTTCGAAAAATTACGCGAACCATATCCAGCGCTCAATTTTACTCTACTCGTGCCCTTCACTACCACAATAAATTTAATTGATCCGAAAATCCCTTTTGCCCGCCGGACACTCCTGCTTGAAACTTGTCCTTAAATAGTTCATAATCTTTTCGATTCGATATTAATACTGCCGTTGCGGCCTGGATAACTAGTTGTCATTTCGAGCGAAGCGAGAAATCTAATTCACGCATTTTTTTAGATTTCTCGCTTCGCTCGAAATGACAGACTGTTGGAAACACGTTATCGTGTTAGGGGGGTTATGGAAAATTTATGGAATGCTGCGGAAGCCCAATCCTTGGGGGATGATTTTTTAAAACTGCGGGTTTATACTTCCTGGCTTTTAGGGCAAAACCCTTCTTTGGTTTTGCACGGAGGCGGAAACACCTCCGTAAAGGCCCAAGTTAAAAACATCTTCGGCGAGACGGAGGCCATGCTGTATGTCAAGGGCAGCGGTTGGGACTTGGCGGCTTTGGAGCCGGCGGGCTTGGTGCCCGTTAAACTTGATGCCCTGAAAAAAGCCGTGCACTTAAATGTTTTGAGCGACACGGACATGGTTTGTTTGCAGCGCGCGGCCATGCCCAATCCTTTGCTGCCTGCGCCCTCGGTGGAAGCCATTTTGCATGCCCTCATTCCTTTCACGTATGTGGATCACACGCACGCGGATGCCGTGGTCACCTTGACCAACTCTCCGGACGGGGAACGCTTGGTGCGCGGCTTGTACGGTCCCCGGGTGTTGATTATTCCCTACATCATGCCCGGATTTGCGCTGGCCAAAAAAGTTTACGAACTCACCCAATCCCTGGATTGGAAAACCTTGGACGGCCTGGTGTTGCTCAACCATGGAATTTTTACATTTTCCGATGATGCCAAAACCAGTTACGAACGCATGCTGGAGTTGGTGGGCAAAGCCGAAACTTATTTAGCCCAACACGCACCTGTTTCCATAACTCCGGTTCCGGCTCCCGAGCTGCGGCTGACGGACCTGGCTCAATTGCGGCAAGCCGTATCCACGGCCCGGGGGAACGCGGCCATTGTACGGCTGCTCTCGGACCCAATGTCGCTGCATTTTGCCAATCACCCCCGCGTTTTGGAAATGAGCCAGCGCGGTCCCCTGACGCCGGACCACGTGATCCGCACCAAACCGGTGCCCGTGATTTTGCAGGATGACCCGAAAACGGACGTGGAGCAATTTTCCCAAAATTACCGCGCTTATTTTAACCGGCACACGCCGGGCTCTCTGACCCAGTTGAATCCCGCGCCCTGCTGGGCAGTGTGGCCCGGCCGGGGAATTCTTGCGTTCGGTGCCACGGAAAAAGACGCGCGGATTATTGCCGATATTATCACCCACACTGTGCCCGCGATTTTAGCTGCCGAATATTTGGGCGGCTGGAAACCCGTTAGCGAAAAAGACATCTTTGAATTGGAATATTGGGAACTTGAACAAGCGAAGTTAAAAACCGGCGGAAAACGCCCGGAATTTCAGGGCAAGGTGGTTCTGGTTACCGGGGCGGTCGGCGGCATTGGAAGGGCTTGCGCCGAGGCGTTTCTGGCGCAGGGGGCTGCCGTGGCGGCACTGGACATTGATCCCGCCATTCAGGACAGCTTTAAGCGCCCGGAGGTTTTGGAATTAATCTGCGATGTCACGGACCGGCGGGCGTTGCAATCGGCGGTGGAAACCACGGTCCGTACTTTTGGGGGACTGGATATTTTGGTCAACAATGCCGGAATTTTTACCAAGAGCGAGCCGCTTGAATTCATGGACCCCGCGCAGTGGCAGCGCAGCCTGGATGTGAACTTATCCGGCCAGCAGGCGCTTTTGCAACTGTGCATTCCGTATTTACGCGTAGGCACGGATCCGGCCGTGGTCATTATTGCATCCAAAAACGTGCCTGCGCCGGGCCCGGGCGCCGGGGCCTATTCCGTGGCCAAAGCGGGTTTGACGCAATTGGCGCGCGTAGCTGCCTTGGAATTGGCTCCCTCGGGCATCCGGGTGAATGTCATTCATCCCAACGCGGTTTTTGATACCAAACTGTGGACGCCGGAAGTTTTGGAGCAGCGCGCCCGGCACTATGGCATGAGCGTTCAGCAGTATAAAACCAATAATCTGTTAAAGGTGGAAGTAACCTCGGCGGATGTGGCGCGCCTGGCTTTGGCCTTGGCCGGATCCGTGTTTTCAAAAACCACGGGAGCCCAAGTGCCGATCGACGGCGGCAACGACCGGGTTATTTAAAACGTAATAACAAAGTGATGCGGTGCTGATGCGCGGCCAAGTCGGATAAATCGTAGTGGAAGGCGTAATCAATTTCGTAATTCTCCGGGCGATACGACGCTCCGGCCGTAATCTCCTGGCTGTTGTACCCCGCGCGCACGCCCAGGGTTTGCGTGTACCAGTATTCTCCGCCCACGCGCAGATTAAACCGCGCATACTCCGAAAATTCCAAATCCAGGGTGCTGATCAAATGGTTGAAATACAGTTCCTCGGCGGAGCGGAAAAACTTTAACGCCACTCCCGCCTTCACATTGACCTGCGAATAATCCGTAGTCCCGGTGTTGCTCCAATATTCGCGCTGCCATAAATTCTGCGCGTTGAAGCCAATGGTATGATCCCAATACATAATAGGCTGCCACAAAGCCGCCACGTCCAACCCGTGCCCCAAGGCCGAGTATTCTCCCAAACCATGCTGGAGAATTTTCAAACTGGCTCCCAGGCTCAGCCCGGTTGCCCATTCATACACTTTCCGCCCGTAACTTATATAAACCGTGTTTTCCGAACTTGCGAAATCATTCCCCACATTTCCGGTTTCGTCCCGGCCCTCGAGTGCGCCCGTGGAAAAATTCATCCAAGCCACGGACAGATTGCCTACTCCGGGCCACAAAAACGCATAGCTTAAAAAACTAGTGCTCATATTATTGGGTAGGAACGCATACTGCAACCCCGCCTGATAAATATACAAATCCATTTGCGCCAAACCCGCCGGATTCCAATACCCTGCCGTCGCGTCATCGGCCACGGCCACGAACGCACCGCCCATGCCGCTGGCCCGGCTTCCCGCCCCTTGGCGCAAGTATGCACCGGCTCCGTAATTATTGCCGTCGGCCCAAACCCCCAACGGCATACAAAACAAAAACAATATCCCAAATAATTTTTTCAAACGTTCCTCCTGGGTTCAATATTCCTCGGGTGGATTTTCAAGCAGCAGCGCCTGAGGAGGGACGTGTTTCGTGGCCTGGTGCAAAGTGGCGAGTCCACCGTTCAGATATTGAAATTCAACGTTTTCCAAACCCACCCGCAACAGCCGCCGGTTCAGCTTGTCGGGATCGGGATAGTGCGTAAGGGAATCGTGCAGCGGATAGAGCAAAACCGGAGAGATTTTATGCAGCCACTTTTCCTTGGCAATAAAAAACGTTTCCCGCACCCAGCGCACAAGTTTGCGCCTCAGCAAACCGGGTGGATGGCTTAGTTCTAAAATCAACAAGCGCCCGCCGGGCCTCAGTACCCGGCTCAACTCGCGGACAGCCACCTTGACATCCGAAACAAACCGCATGCCGAGCGCCACGTAGACTACGTCAAAAAACTCGTCCGGGAAAGGCAAGATCTCGACGTTTTCAACTTTCACTTCCACGCGGCGCTGTAAATTCATTTCGCGCAGCCGCTGCCGGGCCATATTGGCCATGGCCGGACAAAAATCAATGGCAATGATATGCGTTTTCGGAGCATAAAATTGCGCCAATTCCGCGGTCAGCAATCCCGTCCCCGAGCATGCGTCCAGCACCCGGCGAGGCCCCGGCAGCTTCGCGGCTGCGATCATTTTTTTTCGCCACGCGTGGCCTTGGTTCCACGTCAGCGCACGGTCCAACCTTTCATACAGGGGCGCCAGTTGGGTGAAAATACTCCGGATAATCCAATTTTTTGAAATGGAGCGCGCCATTAGAACCTGGCACCCAAGGAAATAAAATGATTGTTGTCCACGGTCTCATAGCCCTTCAAAAGGGTGAGACGGTAGGCATAGTCAAAACGGAGCGTCATGCTGCCGGCCAGGAAAGATATGCCCAACCCCGCCGAAGGGCCGTTGATGTTTTCAACATTTTCAAACCGGTAGCCCGCGCGGAAAGAAATCACATTGGCCAGCGTGTATTCCGCTCCCACGGCGGTTTTTATATCATTGTCCACGGGGATCACCCATTCCCCGGTTAAAAGCATTTTGTGCCTGGCCGTGGACCAAGGAACGGCACTGAGGCCGAACCGCCCGCAGAGGGGCAGCGGATCCGCTTGCTCAATGAAGCGCACCGGAGCACCGGCGTTTTGCACGCTCGCGGCCACGGTGACGGGAACGGACAAAGTCATGGCTGCGGGCACGGACCACACCAGCCCCACATCGGCGGCCGCGCTCACGGCATGCGCCTCGCGCAGGCTCAGGTAAATGATTTTTACGGCCCCGCCGACGGACAAGCGGTCCAGAAGCGGGGGCACGCCGGAGATCCATTCCTTCCACAAGCGCCCGCCGCCGACGGTAAGCACCACATCATTGGACGCCACGGGATCATCCGGTGCGCCGGGATTGTCGATGGTCGGCATGTGCCGCCACACCAACGTTCCGCCCCACGTTCCCATGTCCTCCACGGGCTGGGCAAATCCCCACAGGTCGTACGCCACCTCTTCATAGGCGGCATAATGCTGAAACACCATATCCATGCCCTGAATGGTATACAGGGCCGCGGGATTGTACAGCACGCTTTGCGCGTCGCTGTCCACGGCGCTGTAAGCGCCGCCCATGGCATTGGGGCGCGCTCCCAGGTTGGTTTTTAAGACAGCCGCACCCGTGGTTCCAGGGCCCGTTGCCCAACCCCAATGTCCCAACCCCAGGCAAACCAACACTGCCAGGATTCCACGGATAATTTTTAATTTTTCATGCATGCCCTGCTGCATACAGCGCCACCTTGTGTAAAACACCAGAACCCATATTCTATTCCAGTACATTCCCCTCACCTGCATCCTCTCCCACAAGGGGAGAGGAATATATCAACAATGTACCATTTACTATTCTATCGCAATTGACCATAAAGATTAAACAGTTCTTTAAAGGCCCGCAGAATTACTTTGGGGTTCGCCCCGGTCTGCTTGCCTGCCTTGCGCGGGTAATGATGCACGCCCACCTCGTGGAAACGGTAACCCATTTTTTTAGCCCGCACCAATAATTCCGTGGAAATCATGGCGCCTTCGGCTTTAAATTCGCACTGATCCACCACCCGGCGCTGGAACAACTTGAAAGCGCAGTCAATATCCCGCACTTTGCCGTGCAAACCGAACAACGTGCGCACCAAGGTTCCCCAGGCAAACGCATTTAATTTCCGCAGCAGCGGGTCCTGCCGGTTGATGCGGTACCCTGCCACCATCTCGGCGCTTTCCGCGGCCGGGACCAATAATTCCAATTCAGCCACATCAAACTGCCCATCGCCGTCCGTGAAAAAAATCCAATCAAGTTTGGCTTCCTTTAACCCGGTTTTCACCGCGCCGCCGTAACCGCGATTTTTTTCATGCCGCACATGGCGGACGCCGGGGAATTTCTTCACCAACATCTGCGCCACCTCACCGGTCTTATCCTTCGAACCGTCATCCACGATAATGACTTCCCATTTTCCCGCCACGCGCTTGAGCGTTTCCACCGTGCGCGTGACAAGGGCTTCAATGTTGGCTTCTTCGTTATACGTGGGATAAAAAACCGAAATGTTGAGTTTGCTCATGTCTGTATGATCCTTTTCGCTGCGTTGCGGCCCTGGCGGATGCTGTAACTCAGCCCTCTGTCCTCGGGATAAATCTGCGCCATGTTGGCTAAATACAATCCGGCTATGGGTGTTGCCGTGCCCGCCAGGCGTTCCCCATACCCGGCACGCACCACGGGTTGGGCAAACGGTGCGCGGAATATTTTCACCGCAGCCACATCAGTTGGTTTGAAATCTGGAATCACTTTTTGCAAATACCCGTAATACTCTTTAAGCAATGCCTGATCGGATTTCAGATACCGGGGATGATCCACCGGCAGATACGAGGACAAATACATCACGCGTTTTCCGCCGTAGGTCTCCGAAGAAATAAAGTTGGTATGCTCAATCACGGCAATAAACGGACTGGCCACATCCGGAATATTCATCCAATAAATCGGCGACAAGGAACGTTTCAACGTAAGCACCGCGCATACGTTTCCCAAATACTCCACCTGGCGCAGCCGGTCCCAATAATCGCCCTTAAGCCCTTTGGGCAGCATGGACCACAGGGACGGCGGTGCGGGAGTGGCCAACACCGCATCCAGGGTTTCGGTTTTCCGGCTCGTGGTCCAGCCAATAATCCGGCCGCCTTTCACCCGGAGTGCTTTAACCTGCTCGCGGCAACGGACTTCCCCGCCTGCGTGTTTTAAGGCTTTTACCAGGGCGTCGTGCAGTGTTTGAAAACTGCCCTGCAAATACCCCAGGCTCTCCTTGGTCATGCCCTGCGCGCGGCTGCCGGCGCGGGTGTGCACGCGCGAGTAAAACCAGGGCAATCCGATTTCAGAAGCGCGCTCGCCGAACTTGCCGTGCATCAGCGGGCCCCAAACTTTTTCCCAAGCCTGTTCGCCAAACGCGCGGCGGATCCAGCCCTCGGCCTTGATGTGTTCAAATTTTTGCCAGTGTTTGAGTTTGGCCAGGTATAAAATCACCAAGCCGAAACGGATGCGGTTGAAAAAAGACAACGGCGTAAATCGGAGCAAATCCATGGGGGAAGCAAACTTGAGCAACTGTCCATCCTGATAAATCCCCATGGGCGTTTCTCGCCACATAAGTTTGTCCTGAAGTCCTAGTTCCTCGATCAAGGCAATGGTTTGGAGGTCGGTGGTGAAAAAATGGTGGTAAAACATTTCCAAACGCGTTCCGGCAAAGGGAAACGTACCCGCAAGCCCGCCTGGTTCCGCAGCCTGTTCGCACACCACGACCTTGTGCCCGGCGCGCGCCAGGTCCAACCCGGCGGTCAATCCCGCCAACCCCGCTCCCACAATGCCAATCTTCATCATCATCCTCGAACGGTTTTTTGCGCGGCTTGATCTTCGATCTCATGCAGGGACAATTTCAAGGTCCACATATAATAGAAACCCCACAGGGTGATCGGAAGCCACACCAGCGAATGGATCACCAAAATACAGGGCAGTGATTCACTTTTGGGAATGCCGAACAAAAGCAGCGTGCCCACGCCGAAAAATTCGAAGGGCCCAATATACCCCGGCGAAGACGGAACCATGATGCCCAAATTAATGACCGCCATGAGCATGATGGCCACATACACGGGAAAATCCAGGCCGAAGGCCCGCATGACAAAATAATAGGCCGCGCTTTCTCCGGTCCAGGCCAAAATGGAAAACGCAAAGGCCAGCATACTGTCCCGCCGGTTGCGCATGACAGCCAGGCCTTCCAAAAACGAATTCGATAATTTCTCCACCTTGGGCGCCAGCACCGCAGGCATCCATTGGATAATTTTTTTAAACACGCGGGTAAACTGCTCTTTCCAGGTAATCATCATGAACAGCACAATAAACAGCAGGACAAAAAACGTGGCCGTGGCTTTGATGACGATATTCACCATATCCACAAATTTGGTCTCACCCCCGGCCAGGTGCAGGGGAATCTTGAAGCAATACAACACGATCACCGCAAACAGCACCATCACCAAACCATCAAACACGCGCTGCATAACCACGGTGGCAAACGCCGCGGTCTTGGAAACGCCTTCCCGCTTGCCCACCACGTAAGCGCCAACGAATTCCCCGGCCCGGGCGGGCAAAATGTTGTTCACGGTGAAACCCAAAATCAACGGCGGCAACAACCGCGCCCAAGGCAGAGGCTTAATGGTATTTAATAAAAACTTCCAGCGTACGGCCCGGATCAAATATCCCAAAATGTATACGATAAATGCGGGGATCAACCATCCATAGTGCGCATGCACCACGGCCTGGGTGAGAGCCCGGGTATCAATTTGATGCAAAACCAGGTATAAAAAAACAGCGGTAATTAAAAGCCCGAACCAAAAACGCTTCTTGCGCAGTAGATTCATATGGCGGAAATTCCTTTGGATCAATATTTTTTCGGGAACGCAAACCGGCCTGCCTATGTTGAGTTCTTGTTGCGGAAAGACTCTTTTGGATTTTTTGATTATTCCCCTCCCCAAGATTTGGTGGGAGGGGATGCAGGGGAGGGGGTAAGAGCTTCATATTTAAAGCTCATCCCCTCACCTTCATCCTCTCCCGCAAGGGGAGAGGAAATTTAAAAATAAAAGAAGGCTTTCTTCAATAAGAACTATCTATATGCAAATATCGGTGACAATATCATGTTCCGGGCATGAGGTCAAGTCTCAAACACCCGGTCTGCATTAACGCTTTCCAGATCTTGAAATATTTGTTAAGATGTGACTCCCTTTTGAATGATTGCGCTATTTTTACACCCTAAAAACGGACGGATGCCATGAAAACGTATTTATTAAACCCCACCCTCGAAGGTCAGGAACTGTATATCCGCGAAGGCCGCTGCATGCAAAAAGCCTCGTCGTGGGCATCCGCCTGGCCGCCGATTTCCATGGCGCTTTTGGCGACCATGGCCCGCGCCTGGGGCGAGGCAAAATTGGTGGACGGCAATGTCGAAAAAATATCCCTCCAAGATTTATTCAATGACTTAAAAACCTTCCAGCCCGACTGGGTGGTCATCAACACCGGATTTCCCAGCATTGACTCGGACATGGGTGTGGCCAAGGAAATCAAGCAGGCCTTTCCCAATATCCTGGTCATGGCTTTCGGCGTATATTTCACCATGCTGGAAAAAGAAGGGTTTGCCAATTACCCGTTCCTGGATCTCGCCATGATGGGCGAGCCTGAAATCACATTCCAAGAATTGGGCACGCTCCTGGCGCAGGGGAAAAAATCCTTCAGTTCCGTAAAGGGTTTGCTATATAAAACCGACCAAGGCATTGCACAAAATCCCGATCGTCCTTTCTTGGACAACCTGGACCAGCTCCCGCACGCAGACCGGTCGTTTTTGAAAAACGATTGCTACCGCCTGCCCCAAAACAATCATGTGTACACGTTGATCAATACCGCTCGTGGCTGCCCGTATCAATGCATTTATTGCATTGTCCAAACTTATTACGGAAACAAAATCCGCAAACACTCCATTCCCTATGTCATGGAAGAACTCAAGGAATGCATTGAGAGATTCGGCCTGCGTGAATTTTTATTCTGGGAAGAAGTTTTTTCCCTGGATAAAAAATATCTGTTGGACCTCTGCCAGGCCATAACCGATGCCAAGTTGAACATTTCCTGGGCCGCCACCACCCGCGTGGGGACCATTGATGACGAAGTGGTCTTGGCTATGAAAAAAGCCGGCTGCTACTTAATCGGGCTGGGCATTGAGACCAGCAGCCAGGACATTCTGGACCGCGCCAAAAAAAAGCAGACCGTGGAAGACGTTAAACGCGCCGTGGCCGTGTGCAAGCGCCATAAACTTTCCACCATGGGACACTTTATTTTCGGCTTGCCCGGCGAGACCAAAAAAACCGCCGAAGCCACCATCCGCTTCATGGTTGGCTTGGGACTCGACTACATGCAATCGTACTGCGCCGTGCCCTATCCCAAAACCGAGCTGGGCGCCTTGGCCAAATCAAAAAACTGGATTCATGCCCGGCAATGGTCGCAGTATGACTTTGGCGGAAAATCCATAATGTCCACGGACACGTTAACCTGTGGAGAGGTGGACAATTTTCGCAGCAAAGCGTTCCGGCGGTTTTATTTCCGTCCCTTTTTCGTAATGAAAAAACTCTTCACCGATCTTTCCATCTTGCAAATGCTGCGTATCGCCAACTTTGGCGACTGGATGAATCTCTTAGGTTTCCGGCGGAAGGGGTCTAAATGAGCGCCATCGAACTTTCGGTCGTCATTCCTTGTTTAAATGAAGAACGCACCATTGGCGTGTGCGTTAAAAAGTGCCTGGACGTTTTCCACGACCATAAAATCCAAGGTGAAGTCGTGGTAGTGGACAATGGTTCCACTGACCGCTCGGCCGAAATTGCGCGGCAGGCAAAAGCCCGCGTGATCGCGCACGATATCCGCGGCTACGGCGCGGCGCTGATGCGCGGCATCACCGAGGCCAAAGGTAATTACTTGCTTATGGCCGATGCGGACAACACCTATGATTTTTATGATATTCCGAAGTTTGTGGGGCTTTTAAAAAGCGGCGCCGATCTGGTGATGGGCAGCCGCCTGCGCGGAAAAATTTCCCCCAAGGCCATGCCTTGGCTGCACCGCTGGGTCGGCACCCCGGTGCTCACCGCCATCCTGAATCTTTTCTTCGGCTCAAAAATTTCCGATGTAAACTGCGGCATGCGCGGATTTACCCGGGCCACGATTACCCGGTTAAATTTGAAATGCCGGGGCATGGAATTCGCCTCGGAAATGGTGGTGAAGGCCGCCCAACGAAGAATGAATATTAAAGAAACTCCCATCAACTATTATCCCGGCCTGCCCGGACGCACACCCAATCTGCACACTTTCCGCGACGGCTGGCGCCATTTGCGGTTCATGCTGATGATGGGTCCCAAGTATTTATTTATGCTGCCCGGCGCGCTGCTGTTTGTTTTTGGTTTGCTGTTTTCCGGCTGGCTGCTGCTTACCGAGCGGGCGATGATTTTCAACATTCCCCTCGGGCTGTCCACGGCCATCTTCGCCAATGCTTTGGCTTTGACTGGCTTGCAGGTAGTTTTTTTCGGCGTCTATGCCATTATCTTCAACACCTCCACCGGCCTCCAGGAGGAAGATTCCGTCAGCCGCTGGGCCAAAAAATATTTCAACCTGGAAGCTTGGCTGCTGGCCGGATCGGTTATTTTATTTGGGGGCTTGATTTCAGGCGCCGTCACCGCCGGTTTGCTGTATCAAGTTTCCGGCCATATGTCGGAGATCAGCATCCCGGTAACCAAACTGGCCATTATTTCCATCTTTTTATTTCTGCTGGGAATACAAATTGTTTTTTCTTCGTTCTATTTAAGCTTGTTCAATTTGAACAAAACTTTGGAATAATCCCTTCCCGTAAGGTGTCGAACACTTCTTGGCCCAAGCAAGTCAGGATGCATGTCGCATTCGCCACCAAGCCACCCCTGATCATTCGGCCCAAATCGCTTCATTTAAACGTGCATAAATATTCGGTGATCCCGTTCTCCACGGCGATGTCAAATGACGATTTTGCCGGCACTTCAAAAAAAGTTCCGGTCAGATACGTTTTCCATTCGGTTTCCCCGGCCAAGCGTACCTTGCACACTCCGGCAATGATGTCCATACGTTCCGGAGCGCCGGTGTTGAAATTAAACGAACCGGGATAAATGAGGCCCACCGTCTGCTTCGTTCCATCCTTCAATTCCAGACTATGGCTCACCACCTTGCCCTCAAAATACACATTGGCTTTTAAAATAACATTTACATCTTCGAGCTTGCTGACGTTGGCCATTCCCTTCTCCTTCTTGCTGTATCGGCCCACTCCCGGAATTGCCCGGACTTTAGGGCTCGGTAATTTTTGGTTCCGGCAGTGTGACCACTCTTTCCGCCGGATTCAAATCCTTATCCAAAAGCTCCTGTATTTTACAGCTTTGAAAAAAAGCGGCTAAATTTTCCGAAGAATCCGTTACTGTGAAATCATCTCCGCGCGCGGATATGGTTCCCTTGAGCTTGTGATTTTTTATAGCTTGCTTGAACGTTTCTTCATTAAGCAACGCGGTTTCCAGGCGTCTGTGATCTATAATTTTATAGTGCACCAGGTAATACTCTTTATCCATGGTCGGCATTTGCTTGCCGTCGCCCGGCGAAATCTGTCTTAAGTTGAGATATTTTTCACCGTTGATTTCCGAGCAAAACCCGCGGTACCATTCATCGAACGCATAATTTTTTTCCATGAGAATCACATGAAAAAATCCATTCTTGTCTTCCAGGAAAAGAAAGTGTCCCAGGGTTTGCGGGCTTTTTCCCTCATCCGGAACCGTTTGCCACCACCCCAGCAACTCTTTATCAAATTCAGGTTTCATGGGCAGGGAATTGACGGAGGTGAAATAACACGCGCTGGTGCCTAAGCCGATCCCAAGCAACAATCCGATCCGCAGCATGAATTTTAATTTCATAGCTCCCCCGTCCGGCCCAACTAGGATGAAGCATACTTATTTTAACCTAATTTGGGACGCTGGTGACAATTTTTTCCTGCGAACGAACGTTTGGTTTACGTTCCCCAAGTTGAAACGCGCGTCGCACCCGTATTAAAATCCACAAACAGCGGAACGTCTACCGGAAAATGCGATTCCAGAAAAGATTTTCCGTGTTAAAATGGGAACCGGTATGAATCAAACAAACAAAGGAGTCTCCATGAAGTCCTGGGGAATGTTGGGGTTCGCGCTGCTGTGCGCCGTCTCAGCCTACGGCGCCGACGATAACGCCGTCCGCACGTTTCAATACATGGATCAGCGCGTGCAGCTGCGGCAGCGTGAATTAAAAGAAATTTACAACATCAGTTTTGGAGCCGATAAAACCGCGCATATACTGGGATTGGATGACCAGGAACTGACCGACTACGCAATTTTAAAATTCCGTAATAATTTTGCCGGGACCGACCTGGCTTATACTGGAAACGGCGCGGTTCATACCAACGACCTGTCCGACAATCACGACCCGCGTAATGTCATGCAAAAGGGAGGGATTGAAATTTCCCTGCAAACCGCATTTCAGCCCAAGGCCGGGCTTGTGGCCTACAGCATTGAAATGACCATCTTCGACCAAGACTGCACCCAAGGCATGGTGCTTTACGACAAGCCCAAGGTTTGGAACACCCGGATTGTCGGTATGGTGCATAAAAATTTTCTGCTTGAGCACACTAAGAAAAACCTTGCCGACTTGCTGGAAAAAGCCGCTTTGGATTTAATGAAGAATCGAGGGCAGCTCTCCACCCAACCGGTGAGGGAAACGGGTCCGGGGTTAGCTTTGAAGCCATAACGGGAGGATTCAATTTATGCGTCTGATGGAATTGTATGAGAAACTTAAAGGCTTAAACATTTTTGAAAAACGCTCAGCCGCGGATTCGCTGATCGACGTGGTTTTTGAGAACAAGGATCTGGCTGCTTGGAACGACCGCTTGCAGACGCTTTTAGGCCCGGCGCTCAAGCCCGCAGGTGATAAACCCAATCCCTTGGCAAAAAAAACCGCTCAAATTTTCGGCGGTATACGCAATGACCAAACGCTTTTTTGCAAAACGTTTGCCGAACATTCGCTGGTGGCAATGTTCTGGCCCTGGCAAAACGGAAAATGCACCACCTGTAAAATTTTTCCCCTGGACAATGCCGCCCTGGAATCCAAACCATCCTTTTGGGGGAAGCTGTTCGGCCACTCCTAGCCGCCGAGCCGTTTAGTTCTTTTTCCCCGCTTTTAAGCGCGCCCGGCAGCGGGGACATTGCACTGGATTGCTTTCCAATGCCAGGAAATGACCGCACGCCGGGCAGCGCCAAAACAGCACCATCACCATGGCCAGTACGATCATGCCCCCGATAACCATAAGCTGATAGGCGCGCGTCGGCAATCCGCCCAGCACCAGGCCTGCGTTTTCATTGAAAAACCCGATGGCAACCAAGCCGAACACCATCCCCACGCCCGCGAGGATAGCAAGTATTTTCCGAACCCCAAAACGCCTTGACACATCCAACCCTTGATGACTTTCCTGCGCCATGCCGCCTCCGCATTTGCAGGGAACAGGCATGCCTGTTCCCTACTATTCTGGTTCAAAAACCTTAAAGGGAACTTTCTGTTTGGATTGGCGCGGCGGAGTCCAATATAGGACAAAGGTCGGATACGCGCCTTCCCGCTTCTGGAATTCGATGCGAATGCGGTGTTTTCCGGCTGTCAGGCGCAGCGGGCTCTCTTGATAACCGTCGGCCACGGTATTGGCTACAACCAGTTTATCATCAATATAGACCCAGGAAAATTGATTGTTGAGCGTGCCGAAGGAATAACCGCCTGCTTTTTCAATGGTCAAAATTCCCTCCCAGCGCACGGAAAAAGGCGCTGATAAAGGAAAATCCGCGCCCAAAAGGGACATGAAAGGATCCACCCGTTTTAGATACGGTATACCCTTTGCGTCCGGGGACATATAATAAGTTCCGGCAAGACCGTGTATCTTGGTTTGAGGCGTCAGATCATGCCCGGGAATAACGCTCCAAATTTCAGACGCGCGGCGCTTCCACACCAGCGTCATGCCCTGCGCGGATGCGAAGGTGGCATAAATTTCAATGCGGTGCAATCCCTGGCTGAGTTCCGCGCCTTGGGCAGTAACCTCGGCGCCGTCGATCCGGATCCGGCTGTTGCTCGCGCCGTCGGCCCTGAACAAATACGTGTCCCAGGCCGCGGCTTGAACGCAGCCGCTCCAGCGAACGGAAAGTGTGCCCGGCAACGGCGCGCTCCCCGGCGCAATGGCAAATTCCTTTGACCCATCCTGCCGGCGGGCGGTTTGTCCGGCTTCGTTGGTGTACTCGCCGGTTAATCCGCGCGACGCCTGCAATTCCCCGGCGGAGATGCGGTATTCATAGAATAAATTAAACTCAAACGGGCTGGAATATATTTGTTGCTTTCCTTGCGGATAATAATAGTTAAGCAGTTCCTGGGCATTTTCATGAATGGGCAGCAGGCAATACACCAAATTTTTTGCCCCCTGATAATGGCTGGGTACGGATTGCACCATATTGAATGGTTCGGATTCCATGGACGGATACCCTAAAAAACGGATGGTGGGATAATCAAACGATCCGGCCGAAATGTACGCATGATAACTGGAGCCCAATTCCCGCAAGCGTCCGCCGATGGCGGCTTCGCGCGCGGAAAACTCGGACCAGCATGCCATATGCTTGGCTTGCCGCGCAAAATAATCGTTTAAATTCTGATACCCGATCCACCCGGCCAGAGGAATAAGCCCGACCCACAGCCAACGCTGCACGGGCGTGGCGCGGGCCAAGTCCAGGAACCCTTGCCACAGCGCTTCCAAACCAAACCCGGCCAGCAAAGCCACGGGCACGATGGCGCCGATACAGCGGTACGACTGGGGCGCTTCGATGGTTAAAAACCCCGGAACCAAAGCCACCAAAAACCAGAGCAAAGCCAGGAAGGCATGTTTTTTTTGAAAATTTTTCAAACACCAGATTAAGCCCACGCCGAACAACAGTCCGGTGGTAAAATCCAACATGGGCACTTCGGGGATATTGTGCCGGCCGTTGCAATCTCCGTAATAGTTGAACATCAGCAGCGTGGTCTTCACATTGAGCCAAAACGCTTCCGCCGCTTGCGCCGGAGACACGTGATTGAATATCAGCACCTGGCCGTTGCGGGCAAAAAAACGGTCCTTTTGCGTAAAGGCAAAATGCCCCAAAGGCGCAAACACGACCACGGATACGGCCAGAAACACCAGCACGTTCTTCCACTGTTCCCGGATAAATTTCCTGTCCCAGGCCAATTGCATTACCATATAGGGTCCCAGGACAAACGGCACCAAGTTGGAGGCATAATAGGTGTACAATCCCATGGCCACGGCCAAGCCGGACAAAGCCATGTGCCAGCGATTCTTGGTTTCCATGCCGCGCAGTAAAAAATAACCTGCGGCAATGGCAAACAGGGGTGTGGCCGCGCCGATAAAATCGATGCGGGAAAAATTGATGTGCCAACGCATAACCGCGAATACCAGGACCATGGCCAGGGCCACGGGACGCGAGTACAGGCGGCGCGCCAGAAAATAAAACATGGCCACGGTGGCGATACCCAAACACGCCGGAACCATGCGCGCTGCGGCCACATTGACTCCGCCCAAACGCAACGCCAATGAGTTAAAATAATGAAACAACGTTGGGGCCGGTGCGTCGGACGGACCGAAAAGCGGAACATAATGCGGATCCACGATCATTTGCAAACCTATCAGGCCGTTCATGGCCTCGTCAAAGAAAAAACCATTGGGCAATTTCGCCAAGTTCCAAACGCGAATCACCGCCGCTATGGCCACCACGCCCAACACCAAAGCGATTTCCCAGCGTTTGGAAACCGTAAACGGTTCAGCCGGAGCAGGCCGTGTTTTCCAAAATGAAGCCGCCAACAAAGCGCCCGCCGCCAGCCATAAACCCAAGCCCCAAGCCAATTGCCGCGCAAAAAGTTGATCCTGGCCCAGCCAGGCAAAAATCAAGCCGCCGACCAGCAAAGCAGGCTGAAGCCAATCTTGCACCGGAGCAGCGGAGCTTTCAGGGAAACCACAGGTTTCCCTGACGCGGACGTACCGTCCGCTGTTCCTTCCTATCTTCGTTGGGGTGCTTCGCCCCCAAGCCCCCGCCTCTGTTCTAGGATGAGGCCTGGCAACGGTTTTATGCGCCTTGGCTTTAGAAACTGGATTTTTCCTGGAACTGGTTTTCTTTTTCACTTGAGCCTTAACTGCCATCGTTCTCTCCCTTACACTGCCTGAATTGCTGTTGAAAATTTTCAAAAATTATCAACACCACGTCAGGGTAGAGACGCAAAATTTTGCGTCTCTACAATCCGTTTTTTTTAAAATCTGATCCCGGTTTTTTCTCCGCAATTAAAACCAATTCCATGCCCAGCATGGCCCGGGTAAGCGTGGCAATGGGTACATGCCCGCCCACGTGTTCCCGCAGCAGGGCCGGCGTGTAGCGCTGGGGATGCACTTCGCGCATATAGGGTTTGCAGGGCCCGCCGAATATGCGATACCACGTCTGCTCCAGAATCAGCCAAAACAGGTTGGCGCAATTTTCCGTGGTAATTAAAATTTTCCCTCCGGGCTTTAAGACGCGAATCAATTCACCCAAGATCGGATGCGGATTTTCCAAATGCTCAATGGTGTTGGTGAACAGTATCAAATCAAACGTATCCGGCGCAAACGGCAAAGCCGTGAGATCGGCTTCCAGGAATTCTCCTTCGCGGTGGGTGCGGCAAAATTCCACCGCCTCTTTTTCAATGTCCACCCCGGTCAGCCGCAGCCGCGGCGATAATCCCCGGCTGACATACCCCGTGCTGCACCCGGCATCCAACACCCGGGCCTTGTCCGGCAAAGCGGCGGCCAAATCCCGCGCGGCCTTTAACTTGGGTTGGTGGAAAACATTGCGGGGAAACGTCAGGCTCTCGGCATTGTATTGCAGGTAATATTGCCCTTCGGCGCCGCGCCCCAGGCGTTGATTTTTTTCATTTTGATTTTGACTCATGCCGCTCCGACAATTTTATACCCGGCCGCCCGGGCATCGTTGTAAAACATCTTCACGGTTTCCAGGGACAACTCCTGCAAATCCTTGCCGCGCAGGTATAACTTTTTCAAAATGTCCGGCGTCAGGGTTATGATGCGGCAACCGCACGCCTGCGCTTGATAAATGTTGATGACTTCACGGGAGCTGGCCCAGAGCAATTGCGCCTTGGGGCGCAAAGCTTTCAGCACCTTGGCCGCCGCGCTCATGATGGGCATGGGATCACGTCCCGTATCGGCAATACGTCCGGCAAACACCGAAACAATGGCCGGTGTTTTGGGGCTCAATACCTTGGCCACGCGGCGGACCTGGTCCAATGTCAGCAAAGCCGTGACATTGAGCACAATGCCCTCTTGCGAAAGCGCTTTAATCAGTTCCCCGGAAAACTCCCCCCGCGTGTTGGTTATGGGAATTTTGACATTCACGTTTTTTCCCCAACTCGCGATTTCCCGGGCCTCGCTTTCCATGCCCGCAAACTCGCCGGAAAACACCTCAAAGGAAATCGGCAGGTCCTTAATTTCCGCCAGCACTTGATGGGCAAAAGCCGCATAATCGGCCACGCCGTCTTTGCGCATCAGCGTGGGGTTGGTGGTAAAGCCCCGCACCACCCCGGCGCGGTACTGCTGCAACATGGCTTCAACATTCGCGCCGTCTGCGAACAATTTAATCTTCAATGATTTACCCGCTGCCATACATCCCCCCGGCTTATGCTTCTTTCAAGATAATTTCCACTGCTTCCGCCAAATCATTGGCTTCAAACCTTGGCGTGCTCATGCCGCGGCGCGCCAAGGAATCCGGATTTTTAACCAATATGGTTTTCACTCCGGCCGCATTCCCGCATTCCATATCCGTATCCTGGTCCCCCACCATCCACGAAGCGCCCGGCTCCAGGTTAAATTCGTCCCGGGCCTGCAGCAGGAAAAAGGGCTTGGGTTTGCGGCAATCGCACGGGCCTGTGTATTCTTCCACCGAACCGTCGGGATGATGATAACAGTAATAATATGCCTTAAACGTGATTTCCGCCGCAATCAGCTGCGCATGCAGCAAGTCATGGATGGCTTGGATATTTTCCAGGGTGGTTTTCCCCTTGGCATAACTGGGTTGATTGGAAACTAAAAACAATCCGAATCCGGCGTTCTGCAGGCGCTTGAGCGCTTCCAGGGTTCCGGGCAAAAGTTCCCATTCCTCCGGCAGGTGCGGCGATTCATAGTATCCGGTCGTGGGATTGAATACCAGACGGTTGATAACTCCGTCGCGGTCTAAAAATACGGCTTTGTCCATATTATGCCTTTCGCCCATCAATACCCTGCCTGCTTGCCGCAGGGCGCTTCACTTCACCGACTCCCATTTCATTTCTTGAGCCTTCAACTCCGGATGCGAGACCAGCAAATGCCAAACCACGGCCTGAAAAGCCTCGGTGTGCGGTGTTACGGTTTCCGCGTTCACCGTGGGAACCACTACCACCGCATCGCCCACTTGAGCCGTAAATCCGCCGTCGCGCCCCACCACGCCGATAATTTTCGCGCCGATTTCCCGGGCATATTGTAAGGCATAAACCAAGTTGGCACTAATCTTTTTTTCCGCGCTCCCGCCCCCAACGGAAAACACCAGCACCCCGTCGCGCGCGGTCAAACGGCTCCCCTTCAGCCATTGCACAAAAACCGTTTCCCACCCGTCGTCATTAACCCGCGCCGTAAGTTCCGAAACATTATCCGTGGGGGCATACGCTTCCAATTGCACAATTTTCCTGAAATCATTTACCGCGTGCGCGGCATTCCCCGCCCCGCCTCCCACCCCAAGCACAAACAACCTGCCGCCTCCGGCACGAATGGTTTTCAGCAAGGCCACGGCCTTGGTTATGGGTTCACGCGGAATGCTGCGGCAAATGGTTTCCGCTTCTTTTAAATATTGTTCAATGTAATCAGACATAGGTGCT
Source organism: Candidatus Goldiibacteriota bacterium (assembly GCA_020052235.1). GTDB lineage: Bacteria > Oederibacteriota > JAAXVQ01 > JAAXVQ01 > JAAXVQ01 > JAAXVQ01. The sequence goes on along the minus strand of JAGVPM010000145.1, from coordinate 2,719 downwards.
ACCCAACCTTTCGTATGTACGCTTCGGCTTCCCGCAAGCCGCGCAGCGATCCGATTTCATAAAATCGTTCGTGCACTTCCCACCCGGCCAAAGACTTATGGGCGATCAATTTTTGAAAAACCCGGGCCAAATCGAACGCTTCGCCTGCGGGAAAATCTCTGAGCGCAGCCGCGCGCAGCAAGGATAATCCGTAATCAATGTATTGCATATCGGGCGTATGCTCGCTTTTATCATAACGCCGGATGCAACCTTCGGAAAAAATCACGTTGCTGGTATCCCATTGACCCTGGTTGTTAAATACGGTCATTAAGCCCAATTCCGGACGCGGGGCGAAGTCAGCCCAAATATCGTCAAACGAAACAGGCAAATAGGAGTCGCCGTACAGGATAAAAAAAACCTCGCCCAACAAGGGCAACGCTTTGCGCAAAGCGCCGCCGGTTCCCAACAGCGTGTTGCCGTCCCAGGCATAGTCCACGTGCAAACCAAAGGCGCTGCCGTCACCCACATAATCGCGGATCTGCTCGCCTAAATATCCCACGCACAACACCACGCGTTCGATGCCCTTTTGCCGCAACGCAGTCAATTGATGATGCACAAACGGATACCCTGCCACCGGCACCATGGACTTCGGCACCGTGTGCGTCACCGGGCGCAGGCGCGTGGCCAGCCCGCCGGCCAAAATGGCTACCGGAGGAAGCGGTGTCATATCAGCGCAACGCTCCGGTTGATTTCCGGCACACAGCCATTAAATTTAAGCCGAATTTGTAATACGATAATTTTACGCTGCTGGGCAAAAAACCCGCCCGGATCAGGCAAGGCCATAAATCGCGTGCGTCATAATACATTTTATGATCATCCATTTCCTGCGCCGGACTTAGTCCCATTCGAAACGCGGAAACTTCCAGAAAAAACTTGCCCCGCCAAGTCGGGACATTCACCAGTAAAAGACCGCCGGGTTTTAACACCCGCTCGCAGCCTTGTAAAAGCGCGTCCGGATCGCCGACATGTTCTAAAACCGAAACCAGCAACACCACGTCAAACTTCTTGGCCAACAGGCTCGGCAAGGCTCTTTCCAGAGGTTTCTCCACCACGGTCAATTTCGCGATCTTTTTAAGCGCCGGATCAACCGCCACATCCACGCACGTGGCGCGCTCCAACCAAGGTTCCAAGGCTTGGGTCAGGCGCGCGTGGTATCCACAGCCCAAGTCGAGCAACTGCAAAGGACGCGGGGCGCCAAATGTTTTGCGCAGCTCGCGTTCAATGCGGCGCCGCGATCCCCCAGTGCCCCATTGGTCCACCCACGTCAAGGGCCGTTCCTGCCCAAACGCCGTCTGCCGCTGCGGAGGCGTTTTCACGATTTGACCCCGGGCACATGGGCGCATTCATTTTTATGCACCAACATTTGAAACACAAGCGTGAAGGTGAAGGTTTGAAATCCGAGGATGAACAGCAACAGGCCCAGCAGCGCCAAACGGGAAATTTCCGTTAGTTTATAGCCCAGGCGTATGTAGTGATCCAGAAAAACCAACAGCAGCACCAGCCCGATTAACGCCAACGCGAATCCGCTCAGCGTGCCTTTATTGTAGGTGAATAATTTTTTATATTTCAAAGTCCGGTCCGGATCCATGTCATAAACCACTTTGGATAAAATGGAAAGCTGCAGGGAAGAATAACCAACCACGGCCAGGGTCATGCCCAGAATCATGCTGTGCAAAGAAAGGGTTACTTCACCCAGGGTCACGGGGCCCAGGGTGATGGCGCCCACCAACCCCAAGCCCAACGCGAGCATGGCCAAGCCCGGATATTTGAGAAAAAAATCCGGCAAATACATAAACATGACCTTCAGGTTGATCCAGCCTGCCATCCAGGGCGAAAACCAGCCCATGCGCTTATGATGGCTCAAACGCCCCTCGCGGTCCTTGTAAAACTTGATGGGAATTTCCGTGCACCGCAGCTTGAGCTTGGCGGCCTTTAAAACCATCTCCGACGCATACTCCCAGGAACGCGACTCCAGGTCTATTTTATCCAAAGCCGCGCGCGTCATGCCGCGCATGCCGCAATGGATGTCGGTGAAATGCGACCCGTACATGATGTTCAATATCCAGGTGGTCAGGGGCGTGCCAAAGTAACGGTGCAAAGGCGGCATGGCGCCGGGTTCAATTTTCCCCCGCATGCGCGTGCCCATGACAAATTCATACCCCGCGTTCAATTTGTCCACAAACGCTTTGATTTCGCGGAAGTCATACGTTAAGTCGCAGTCGCCCATGATGATGAACTTGCCGTGTATATGCGGCAGCGCGTCAATGTATGCCTGTCCCAACCCGCGCTTGGGGGCCGGAATCACGCGCGCGCCGTGCTTGGCCGCAATTTGGGCAGTTTGGTCCGTGGAGCTGTCGATGATTAAAATTTCCCCGGTTACGCCGGCGTCTTGAATGCCTTTCCGGCACCAATCCACGAATTCACCGATGGTCAGTTCTTCATTAAGCGCAGGCACGACAATGGAAACCACAGGTTGCGCGGCGGAAGAAGGTTTGGGCATGGGGCTCGTGTCTCCTTTTACGCCCGCTCGGCCAAGACTAAATACAAGCGGCCGGCGGGAAATAAGTCGTTGATGAAAAACAAAACTTGCAGGACCTGCGAAACGGCCTTTTGGAAAAAACCATATTTCGCGGAACCGAAAGCCTGATAAATTTTCTCGGGCGACGTGCGGTTTATCAAG